>NZ_JBPEHH010000016.1:0-71283 GCF_054177595.1 Haladaptatus ordinarius
TGGAAGGTTCACCAGGTGCGTATCCGGACAGCGGATGAATCAGGTTCCTGATTCACCCGCTTCACTCAGGACTACGTATCAGCTGCTGGACTCCTGAGCCAGAGTGGACAACTAGCGATACTGGGATACCCGGCGAGCGCCGCGTTCTATCTCGCCAGTTTCTCGGACTGGTTCTATCGGTTCATCTACCCTGCCCTGTCGATTCCGCAGGCGATACCCTACTGGGTCGCAGGTATCGCCGTCCTCGCTCTACTCGTCGGCGTGAACCTCAAGGGAACCGAGGAGACGGGGATGTTCCAAATCGTCATCACCGGGCTGAAAGTGGCGCTCATCATCCTCTTTCTCTACGGGGGTCTCCAGGGCTTCGACGCGTCGAAGGTGACGACGTCGTTCGGCGAAAACATCGGCAATTTCAGCCAGATCGCCGTCACCTCCGCGCTCGTGTTCATCACCTTCTTCGGCTTCGAGGCGATCGCGACCAACGCCGAGGAGATAGAGGAACCGGGAACGAACATCCCCCGTGCCATCTTCATCAGCATGGGGTTCGTCACGTTCGTCTACGCGCTCGTGGTCATCGTCATCGTGTTGGCGGTCAACACGCCCGACTTCCTCACGTTCCTCGCGAACCAGGCCGGTCTCTCCGGTGAGGAGGCTGCCAGACAGTTCGTCGGCGAGATATCGATGGGACGGGCCGCGCAGTTCTATCTCGGCGACTTCGGCTTCTACGTCATCATCGTGGGCGCGCTGTTCTCGATGTTGTCGGCGGCGAACGCGACGGTGCTCGCCGGGTCGCGGGTCAAACTCGCCATGTCTCGGCGCAACCACCTGCCGAGTCGGTTCGAAGACCTCCACTCGGAGCTCAACACACCGTACAAGGCGGTTATACTCACCGGCGGTCTCATCCTCTTCTACATGCTGTTTTTCACGGTGCTGTTCGGCACGCCTCCGGGTGCAGGCGAGCACGCGACGATGGGAATCAACAGTCTCCTCTCCTCGCTCGGCGTCGGCTTCGAGGTGCCACACGCGTTCCACCTCGGTTTGCACTCGGTGACTCACTTCGCGGACTTCATGCTCCTCGGTGGGCTCATCTTCGTCAACCTCGCGCTCATCCAGTCGCGTCGAAAACACCCGGACATCGACCGCGGGTTCGAAGTCCCGTTCGTCCCGTGGGTGCCGATCATCGCCGTCATCGCCAACCTCGGCCTCCTCATCAACGTCGAACAGACCGCGCTGGCCATCGGCCTCGCGGCGGAGGCTATCGGCATCGGCTTCTGGTTCGCGTGGAAGTCACGAGCCCCGGAGGAAGAGAAGTTCGAGCGCGAGACTCCGACGGTCGTCACCGAGTCGGAACCGTCGGGCGACAGGGAGTACCAGCTCGCGGTCCCCATCGCAAATCCCGATCACGTCGAACAGATGATGGAGACGGCTATCGACATCGCCGAGGACAAAGATGGCGAAATACTGGTGCTCTCTGCCGCGCTGGTGCCCGAACAGACGCCCATCTCCAAGACCTACCGCTCGGTCGAGGACGAACGCGAGGTGCTCCAGCGAGCGATCGAGTTCGCCGAGGATTCCGAGGTGCCGGTCAACGGAATCGTCCGCATCGGCCACCGTGCCTCCGACACCATCCTCCACACGGTCGAACAACACGAAAGCGACGCGGTGCTCATCGGGTGGCGTGGTCGCGGGTCACATCGCCGCGAGGTCGTCCTCGGCAGCACCGTCGACCGGGTGGTCGAGGAGGCTCCCTGTGATGTGTTCGTCGAGAAGATCGGCCCGAGAGCGAACGGTGTCGAATCCATCCTGGTCCCCACCGCCGGCGGGCCTCACGCCGAACTGGCGGCCGAGGTGGCCCGCGCCATCGCTCGCGCTGGCGACGCGACGGTCGAGGTCGCCCACGTCGTCTCGTCAGATGCCTCAGACGAGGAGCGTGAATCGGCCCACGACGTCGTCTCGAACACGGCGAGCATCCTGGAGGAGGTGACCGTCGAACGGCCGCTCCTCGAAGGCGACGATGTCGCGGACACCATCGTCGACCGGATGGACGACCACGACATCACCGTCATCGGCGCGACCCGCGAGAGCGAGATTCAGCAACTGGTGTTCGGCGCGCTCCCCGAAACCGTGGGCCAGCGTGCGAACTCCACCGTCATTATGACGAAACGCCACCGCGACATCGCCTCGCGGCTCTCGCGCTGGCTTCCGTGACCGCTCTCCGTACTCCCAAAGAGAAATAATCTTACCGGAGGGATGGCAAAAGGAGACAGAGATGAGGAGGGGAACACATGCGAGTTATCATCGTCGGTGCCGGTGAGGTCGGTTCGTCCATCGCCGGGAGTCTCGCCGACACGCACGAAGTCGTCGTCGTCGACCGGGACGGAGAGCGCGTGGACTCACTGACCTACTCGCACGACGTGCTCGCTATCGAAGGCGACGGTACTTCGCTGGCGACGCTCCAGGACGCTGGTATCGAACAGGCAGATATGATAATCGCCAGTACCGACGACGACGAGACGAACCTCGTCATCTGTGGGACGGCGAAGACGGTAGACGACCCGTTTACCATCGCACGGGTGAAGAAGGTCGACTACCTCGAAACGTGGGAACACGCCGAGCAGGGCGCATTTGGCGTCGATTTCATGGTCTGTACGAACCTGCTGACCGCGATGGACATCGTCCGCGTCATCGGTCTGCCCGCCGCGCGCGACGTCGACCCGTTCGCCGGTGGCGAAGTGCAGATGGCGGAGTTCGAAGTGCGGGCGGAGAGCCCCGTGGCGAACCAGACGGTACGACAGGCGGACCGCTTCGATTCGCTCACGTTCGCGGCCATCATCCGAAACGGGGACGTCGCCATCCCGCGCGGGGAGACGGTAATCGAGGCGGACGACAAGGTCGTCGTCATCGGGAGTCCGGAGAGCGTTCAGGAGTTCGCGCTCGAAGTCGCCCCCAACGAGACGCCGAGTGCGGACAAGGAACTCGTCGTCATCGGCGGGAGCGAGATCGGTTTTCACACCTGTCGGTTGCTCGAAAACCGCGACCTGCGGCCCAGACTCATCGAGCAAGACCGCGAGCGTGCCCGGACGCTGGCCGAGGACCTTCCGAAAACCATCGTCATGGCGAGCGACGCGACCGACGCCGAGTTCCTCGCCCGCGAACACGTCGACGAGGCGGACGTCGTCGTCGCCGCACTGGAGAATGACGAGAAGAACCTGCTCGTCTCGGTGCTCGCCAAGCAACTCGGCGCGGAACGTGCCATCGCGATCGTCGAGGACGCAGAGTACGTCTCGCTGTTCGAGGCCGTCGGTATCGACGTGGCGGTCAACCCGCGCGAGGTGACGGCCGAGGAGATAACGCGGTTCACCCGCGAGGAGCGCGCCGAGAACATCGCGCTCATCGAGAACGACCGCGCCGAAGTGCTCGAAATCGAAATCGATACCGGGAGCGTCCTCGCCGACCGCCCGATTCGGGAGGGGGTCGCAGACCTCCCGGACGGCGTGGTCATCGGCGCGATAACGCGGAAAGGGAAGTTCATCGTCCCGCGTGGTGACACGGTGGTAAAAGAACGCGACCACGTCGTCGTGTTCGTCGATTCGGACGTCCTGTCCGAAGTGAGCGCCGCACTATGACCCTGCGCGTCGATTGGCGGGCGAGCGTGAGCCTCGTCGGGTCGGTCGTCAAGTGGCTCTCGGTGCCACTCGTCTTTCCCTTCCTCGTCGGGCTATACTACGGCGAGGGCATCCTGACGTTCGTCCTGACCATCGCCGTCGCGTTCGTCGTCGGCTGGTCGCTCGAACGTCTCGACCCCGACCCCGACCTCGGGACGCGCGAGGGATTCTTGATGGTCGGGCTGTCGTGGTTCGCGGTGTCCATCGTCGGCGGGCTTCCGTACGTCGTCGCCGGAAACGACATCTCGCTCGTCGGTCAGTATCCCTTCCTCGTCCTCCAGTCCGGCCCCTCGACGCTCGCCGACCCAGTGAACGCGCTCTTCGAGAGCATGAGCGGGTTCACGACGACCGGAGCGACCGTGATGGGCGACATCTCGTTCGAGACGCACTCCCGCGCATTGCTGATGTGGCGACAGTTGACCCAGTGGCTCGGCGGCATGGGTATCGTCGTCCTCGCGGTGGCTATCCTGCCGGAACTGTCCGTCGGTGGTGCCCAACTGATGGACGCGGAAGCGCCGGGGCCGGGTATCCAGAAACTCACGCCCAGAATCGCGGAGACGGCGCGGGCCCTCTGGAAAGCCTATCTCGGCATCACGGCACTGGAAATCGTCCTGCTCTTCGCGCTCCACCTCGGCGGTTTCGCCCCCGAGATGACGTTCTACAACGCCGTCGCCCACGGTTTCACGACGATGTCGACCGGCGGGTTCTCGCCGGAAGCCCGGAGTATCGAAGCGTTCTCGGCGGTGGTGCAGTGGCTCATCATCCCCTTCATGATCGCGGCCGGGACGAACTTCGCGCTGTTCTGGCACGTCTTGAACGGGGAACCCAAACATCTCGTCCGAGATGCGGAGTTTCGCTTCTACGTCGGCGTGTTGGCCGTCGTCTCGGCGATTATGACCGTGCTGGTCTACACCCAACAGGGGTTGGTCTTCGTTCCCGGCGGGCCGCAGGTCGCCGGGAACGTCGAAGCGTCGATTCGTCACGCCTCGTTCCAACTCGTCTCCATCGTCACGACGACCGGGTACGCGAGCACGGACTTCAACACGTGGAGCAGTTCCGCACAGTTTCTCCTGCTCGTGGCGATGCTCATCGGTGGCAGTGCGGGTTCGACCGGCGGGGCCATCAAAATCGTCCGCTGGATGGTCATCCTGAAATCGCTCCGCAGAGAACTGTTCACGACGGTTCACCCCGAAGCGGTCCGCCCGCTCCGACTGGGTGGCCGCGCGCTGGACGAGCGAGCGGTTCGCGGCATCTATGCGTTCACCCTGCTCTACATCGTCATCTTCCTCGTTAGCGCGCTCCTCGTCTTCCTCGACGCCGAGCGCGCGGGCGGCCCGAATCTCGACGCACTGGAGGCGCTCTCCGCAGCCGCCGCCACCATCGGTAACGTCGGTCCGGGGTTCCAGATAGTCGGGCCGATGAACAACTACCTCCCCTTCTCGGACACGTCGAAACTGCTCATGATCGTGTTGATGTGGATCGGCCGACTCGAAATCCTGCCCGTCCTGGTGTTGTTGACGCCCGCCTACTGGCGCTCGTAGGGGTAGGACTTTGACCCCCGTGGACGTATCATCGTTCATGATACGTGCTTATACGACCGTCATCACTCACGCCGGTGCGTCCACGGAAGTAATCGAGGCGATTCGGGACCTCCCGAGCGTGACCGAGGCGCACGTCGTCGCCGGGGAGTTCGACGTCATCGTCGAGATAGAAGCCGACGACGTGTACGGCGTTCAGGAGACGGTCACCTCGGAAATCGGGTCGCTGGACGGGGTCGGACGAACTCGGACGTACATCCAGTTAGACTGAGAGACGACCGATTTTCGGCGAGGGCGGCGTCGGTTCAGCCGAACAGCCGTTCTCGAAGCGAGCGTTTTCGGGCCTTCTCGGCGAGCAGGACGGAGCAATTCACGTCGTTTACCACGTCCAGCGCGAGCGCACCACGGACGAGTCGTGAGAGGAGACCCTCCTCGGTCGCGCCGATGATGAGCATCGAGCAACTCCCCGCTGCACGTTCGATGGCCGCCTCCACGTCGTCGTCTTCCGTGACGACGAGGTTCGCGTCCTCCAGTCCGTGTCCGGCGGCCCAGTCGGCGAGGAACCGCTCGCCCTCCTCCCGGGAGTCGTCGGTGACGTAGAGCAACGACACCTCCGAGTCGAACTCCGCTCGTAACATTCGTGCGATGGCGGCACTGAGGTCGGAGTCTGGTCCACCTGCGGTCGGGACGAGAACCCTGCTCGGGTTGAACCCACGGTCGCGGTAGACGACCACGTCGCAGGGCAGGTCGTTCGTGAGTTCGTCGATGGCGCTCTCGGCGCGGCCGGGCGACCCGTGGCTGTCCCGTCCCCAGCCCATGACGACGAGGTCTGCGGCGTGGGTCCGAGCCGCGTCGAATATCTCCTCGAACGAGCGGTGCGAGAGGATAGTGTGTGTCTCGACGGGGACGCCGAACGTCTCGGCGTCCTCACGGGCGTTGGCGAGCAGTTCCGCCGACTCGGCGTCGAGTTCCTCGACGTGTTCTGCACCGCTGGCGAGCGGCGTCTGGTCCGGCACTTGCACGATGTGCGTGGCGAGTACGGTTCCGCCCCGCTGACTCGCGACGGCGCTGGCGAGCGAGATGAGGTCTTTCTCGTGTTCGGGGTTCGCCAGCGGCACCATCACCCGGTAGTCTCCGCCGTCCGGTTTCACGGACGACGCCGCGGAGACGGCCGGTTCGGGCATCCGTTCTGGTCGGCTGAGGACGTACTGGCTCAACACGCCCTGTTTTTCGGTTCGCGGGCGCGCGTACACGAAGAACCAGACGATACCACCGCCGACGAAGAGGACGCTCAACGCGATTTCGATGGGTGCCATGAACGCGATGAGGCTGAACGAGAAGAGCGCGCCGAGGATGGGTGTCACGGGGTACAGGGGCACCCGAAACGCGGGGTCGTACTCCGCCACGTCGGCTTCGCGCATCACGACGAGTGCGATATTGAGAAGGCCGTAGACGATGAGGTGGAGGACACTTCCGGCCTTGGCGAGCACTTTGATATCGCCGACGAGGATAAGCGCGAGGATGATAGCGCCGGTCACCGCGATGGAGCGGTACGGCGTGGCGAATTGCTCGTGAATCTCGTTGAGCCACGCGGTGATGAGTTTGTCGCGCCCCATGGCGAAATTGATGCGCGAGGAAGCGAGAATCGAGGCGTTCGCGCTCGATGCTGTCGCCAACAACCCGCCGAAGACAATGAGACCAGCACCGACCCCCGCCAGTCCGAGCGCCTCACCGAAGGCGACTTCGGCGACTTCGACCACGGGGTCGGCACCCGGCGCGGCGAGGTTTTGCCAGTTGATCACGCTCGCCATCACGACCATCAGGATGGCGTACATCGTCGTCACAATGACAACGCTTCCCACGACGGCGAGTGGGAGATTTCGTCCGGGGTTCTTGATCTCCTCTGCGACGGTCGTTATCTTGGCGAAACCGAGGAACGAGACGAATACCAACGCCGTGCCGGGGAGCACGTCGCCGTAACCGTTCTCCGTCGGCGCGAACGGCGTGAGCGTCGCGAGGTCGGCCTGCAGAAATCCAAGTATGGAAAACACCGTCAGAATGGCGACGAGCATGATGACGATGATGTTCTGGAGCCGTCCGGTCTCCTTCGCGCCGACGTAGTTGACGCCGACGAATAGCAGTCCAGCGAAGAAGGCCGCGACCTGCTTCGGTTCGAGCGCGATGACGCCGAGGTCGACTGCGGGTACCGCCACGAGGGCCGTCACGAAGTCGCCGAAGCCGATCATGTAGAAGGCCGACGCGAACGCCAATCCCATCCAGTTTCCCATCCCCGCGATGGAACCGAATAGGGGGCCGAGCGCGTGGTTGACGTAATAGTAGCTTCCACCCGCTTTCGGCATTGCGGTGCCGAGTTCGCTCGCCGAGAGCGCGGTGAAAAGGGAGACGACTCCGCCGACAACGAACGACAGGGCGATGGCAGGCCCGGCGACCGCGTACGCTTGCTGGGGCAGGACGAAGATGCCCGCACCTATCATCGTCCCGACGCCGATGGTGAGTGCGGCCAGTGGACCGAGGTCTTTTGCGAGTTCCTCGTCTGCCATCAGGTATCCTCCGCGTCGGGCAGGACGACGACCGGACGACTCGACTCGCTGATGAGCGAGAGCGCCACGTCGCCGGTCAGGAGTTTCACCCACCGACGCCCACCGCGCGGCGTGAACGCGATTGCTGTCGCGTCGACGTCGTCCGCGACGTCGAAGATGGCCTCCGCCACGTCGGTTCCGTAGGTGAGTCTCGTCTCACAGCTGACGCCCGCGTCGTCACAGCGTTCCCGGACGGCCGTGAACAGCTCCTCCGCCCGTTCTTCGCGTTGTTCGACCGATGCCTTGTCGGGGACGCCGCCGCCTTTCTCGATGACGTGGACGACGAAGACGCGACCACCAGCGGCCGCGACGTGTTCCAGTGCGGCGTCACAAGTCGATTCGGCGTCGTTCTCGCTGGCGACGGGGAGCACTACCCGGTCGAACAGGCTCATGTGACGTCCCACCCGGTGTCGATTACCTGTCGTGTGAATCGTCGGGTCGGGTCGTTCCAGTGTTCGATGTCAGACGTGTCTCTAATGGCGTGTCGGTGCGTCATATGGCGAAGTAGTTGCAGTCCGTCTTGATAATGGCTACGAAAATCTCGACGGACCGCTACAGTTCGACTGCCCAGAGGGTGAACGTCTCCGGCCGACCGTACACCTCGCGAAAGGTTCGTTCGACGAACTGGCCGATGCGATTGACGTCGGCTTTGGCGTTGACGCGAACGTTCGTCCCGTCTGCCTCCTCGGGGCTGTGAAGTCCCTCGATTTTGAACGCGGGGAACTCGTCGAGCAGCGTCTTCAGTCGTTCGAGTTCCGCATCCGTACAGTCCAGATTGAGGGTTCGGTCGCCGAACTGCACCCACGGCGGGGCTTCTTCGACGTCCGTTTCCTCCTCGTTCGCTCCGTCGGATTCCGGGTCGAACTCGGCCAACAGCGTACAGAAGGCGCTCCCGCGCTCGCGGTGGGCGGTGATGGTGTCCGCGACGAGTTTCTGGCGCTCTTCCGGAGTACCGGCACTGAAACGGCTCATATCCGTGAGTTCGTCGGCGTTCGACAAAAAACAGACGCACCGGTTACACGATGAAAATCGTTTCTTTAAGTCTTTATGCGAGGCCGATGCAGGTGTGCGTATGAACCCGAACGTTCTGATTCTGGGTGCACCGGGTGCCGGAAAAGGTACGCAAAGTGCGCGAATCGCGGACGAGTTCGACGTCGACCACGTCACCACTGGCGACGCGCTCCGCGCAAACAAACACATGGAGACAGAACACGGTACCCCCGCGAGTTTCATGAACGCGGGTGAACTCGTGCCCGACCCCGTAGTGAACGAAATCGTGCAGGCGGCCCTCTCGGAAGCCGACGGCTACGTCCTCGACGGCTACCCCCGCAACCTCTCGCAGGCGGAGTATCTGGACGACATCACCGACCTCGACGTGGTGCTCTACCTCGACGTCGCGAAAGCAGAACTCGTCGACCGTCTCACCGGTCGTCGCGTCTGTTCGGAGTGTGGCGCGAACTACCACGTGGAGTTCAGTCCGCCAGAAGAAGAGGGCGTCTGTGACGAGTGTGGCGGCGAACTGATTCAGCGCGACGACGACACCGAAGAGACCGTCCGCGAGCGAATCCGCGTCTACGAGGAGAACACCGAACCCGTCATCGAACACTACGACGAGCAGGGCGACCTCGTCCGTATCGACGGCGAGCAGACCCCCGACGACGTGTGGGACGATATCCGCGAGACCATCGAACGCACCGTCTGAGCGTCGACTCCGACGTAGCCCGTTTTCCGTCCCCGAGACTGTCCGAACCCCGTCGAGAGCGGGTCGTTCCGAGAGACGACAGCGAGGCCGTTCCGACCCGTCCCGACAGAGGCGGATCGACTCCCGCCGCTCGTCGTCGAAACTGACGGAGCGGTCGAATCGTTCAGAAGAGACACCGGTGGCTCAGCCGAGCAGTTTCGCTTCGGCCTTCCGCAGGTGTTCGAGGAGCGTCGTCTTCGAGAGGTCCATCTCCGTCGCCAACTCGGAGGCCGTCACTTTGCGGGGCCACTCGTAGTATCCGCGCTTTCGTGCCAGTTCGAACACCTCGCGCTGGCGCTCCGAGAGGTCGTCTGCTCGCAAGATACCCGCTCCCGTCTCCGCCGTCGCCACGTGGTGCACTCGAATCTCGGCGTCCATCTCCTCGCAGACGGCCTCGATTCGCTCGTGGAGTTCGTCCCTGCCGGTCTCGACGATGACCGTCCAGTACTCTCGCCCGCCGTACATCCGCACCGGTTCGTCCGGGATGAATCCTCGGGAGACGAGCGCGTCGTTGATGCTGTTCGTGAGGTCGTAGCGCACGACGATGCCCCGACTCGCACTTCCGAAGGCGACCGAATCCTCGGTCGCGTGTGGGTGGTCGGTCTCCCACACCGATTCGGTGAGGTCGGACGCCCGAATCGCCGTGACGAGGTCGTCTACCTCTGTTTGCGTGTTCCCGTAGGCAGTGAATCGACCGGTCGCCATCCCGTCGATGGTGTGGACGCCGTGACCGAGGATTCCCGCACTCGTCCGTTCGGTGACCTCGAGCGTCCAACAGTTCGGATGCCAGATGTCGAGTGTCACTCGCAGTCCGGCCCTCTCCGGTGTGCCCATCCATGGTAGAGTGGGACGAGAGGTGCAAAAGTCATTTTCTTGTATTTTTATGTGTATACGGTGAAAATACCTCTCTGAGACAGTACCTCCTATGAGAGGGGGCATTACTTTCGTCGGCAGTGCGTCTGTGTAGCACATGAACCTTCGGGACGCCTTCGACGCCCCCGCGTCCGCAATCGTTCTAGCGGAAGGGGCGTTCGGAACCATGGACGGAAAGACGGCCAACGGGGTCGTCATGCACAGTGAACTGTTCGACGCCGGTGCGGTCATCGACTCGACCCATGCGGGAGAGGACGCGGGAGACGTGCTCGGCCGGTCCGACGTGAGTGACACTCCCATCGTCGCCTCGACGAGCGACGCGCTCGACCGCGTATCCGACGCCGAAGCGCTCGTCATCGGCGTCGCACCCGCGGGAGGAGCACTTCCCGACGAGTGGGTCGCAGACATCGAGGAGGCCATCCGTTCTGGCCTCGACGTCGTCTCGGGCCTCCACGTCTTTCTCTCCGAACAGGAGTCCTGGCGGACCCTCGCCGCCGACCACGACGTGCGCCTCTTCGACGTTCGAAAACCACCCGGAGACGACGACCTTCGCGTGGGTGACGGGCGCGTGGACGAGGCCGACGCCGACGTCGTGTTGACCGCCGGCACCGACTGTGCGGTCGGCAAGCGAACGACGACGTTCGAACTCTACCGTGCCGCCGAGCGTGCCGGACTGGACGCGGGGTGGGTCGCGACCGGCCAGACGGGAATCATGGTCGGTGCTCATCGTGGCGTCGTCGTCGACCGCGTTCCCGCCGACTTCACCGCAGGCGTGGTCGAAGACCTCGTCTCCGCCGTCGCCGAGGACCACGACGTCGTCTTCGTAGAGGGGCAGGCCGCGCTCACCCACCGCGCATACTCGGGCGTCACGCTCTCGCTCCTCCACGGCGCGTGGCCCGACGCCGTGGTGCTGGCCGACCAACCGGATCGAGACCGCAGGACCCATTTCGACCAGTGGCCGATCGCGGGCGTCGAAAAAGAGGTCGACATCGTGGAGACGCTCTCAGACGCGACCGTCGCCGCCGTCTCGACGTGGGCCGACCCGGAAACGGTCGAGTATCCCGTCCCCGCCGCGAACGTCTACGACGAGGGTGGCCCGGACGACCTCCTCGACGCCGTTCGGGAGTGTTTGTAAGCCGGGTCAGTTCCGGCACGTCACGGCGCGTGAATCGGTATCATCCAGCAGTCGTGTCAACGTTTGGAAACCCCTTTAGGCTCGGATGGCCCACTCCGGCCTAATGAGCTACAAGATCGGTCTGGTCGGAAAGCCCTCGGTGGGCAAATCGACCTTCTTCAACGCCGCGACGATGAACGACGAACCGGAGGGTGCCTACCCCTTCACGACGATCGACCCCTCCGTCGGCGAGGCCTACGTCCGGGTGAACTGCGCCGCCCCCGAGTTCGACAAGTCGTGTACTCCGAGCGTCGGTTTCTGCGAGGAGGGAACGCGATACGTCCCGACCAAACTCGTCGACGTCGCCGGCCTGATTCCGGGCGCACACGAGGGGAACGGCCTGGGAAATCAGTTTCTCACCGATCTGAACGAAGCCGACGTGCTGGTACATGTCGTGGATTTCTCCGGCCAGACCGACATCGAAGGCGAACCGACCGAGGGACACGACCCTCGTGAGGACATCGCCTTCCTCGAAGACGAACTCGACATGTGGTACACGGAGATTCTGGAGAAGGGCCTCGAACGCTATCGCTCCGGGTACGACGGCGACGAGAAACACGTCGAAATCGACCTCGCCGAGCAGATGTCCGCGTTCAAGACGAACAAAGACGAGATAAAACAGACCATCCTCTCGCTCGGTCTCGACCTCGATCCCGAGACGTGGGAGGCGACCGACCGCGAAGAACTGGCCCGCGAGATTCGAAAGCGCACGAAACCGATGGTCGTCGCGGCGAACAAGATGGACACGCCCGAAGCACAGGAGAACTTCGAGGACATCACCAGCGACCCCGAGTACGACCACCTCACCTTCGTCCCCGTCAGCGCGCACGCCGAGAAGGCGCTCAAGAAGGCCGACGAACAGGGGATCGTGGAGTACAACCCCGGCGACGCCGACTTCGAAATCACCGGCGACGTGAGCGAGGAACAGGAAACCGGTCTGGAACAGATTCGCGAGTTCACGACGGAGTTCGCCGGGACGGGCGTCCAATCTGCCATCGAGACCGCCCTGTTCGACGAGTTGAACCTCGTCGCGGTGTTCCCCGGTTCGGCGAACGGCAGTGCCAGCGAGAAGGGCGTGTTCCGCGATTGCTTCCTTCTCCCCGGCGGTTCGACTGCCGAGGACTTCGCGTACCACCTGCACAGCGACATCGGCGAGGGATTCCTGCACGGCATCGACTGCCGGAGCGAACGCCAGATTGGGGCCGATTCGGTCCTAGACCATCGGTCCGTCGTGGAAATCGTCTCTACGAACTAGTGAAACGGCGTACGAGCGGAGTCGATAGACCGTCCAAAACCCGTTCTCGTGGTCAACGCGAGGCGTTATCGAAGAACGCCGACGCGAGTTTTCCTTCCGCTTTCCGCAGGTGCTGGTGGAAGGTCGCAGGCGCGATGCCGATGGTGTCGGCAATCTCTTCGGCCGTGCTCTCACGCGGCCAGTCGTAGTAGCCCGAAAAGTAGGCTGCACGAAACGTCGTCAGTTGCCGCTCGGTCAGGTTCGAAGCGACTGGCTCCCGACGCTCGCTGGTCCCCTGGTTGATTCGTTCGACCTCCCGCTTTGCGACGAGTTCGATATCACGGTACGACGACCGAACCGAGGTTATCAGCGTCCGGATGTCGGAGCTCTGTGCAACTTCCACGACCAGGTGTGCCACGCCGTCTCGTGCCTCCGCCGTCTGAACTTTCGCGCCGGATTCGACGAACGACTCGACGAGCGACGAGCAGACGGTCAGCACGATCAGCCCAGCCTCGTCGTAGGTGGAAACGACTCTCGCGCCGTCGACGGCAGCGACGGTCGTCGCACGCGCCGTAACTCGTTCGGGCGACGTTCCATCGACGTGGACGTAGTAGAGAAACTCGCCATCAGACGTGGGAACCGTCCCGTCGAGAGGGTCACCAGGACCGCATCCTCGTCGGTCACCTCGAACTCCAGTTCGACCGCCGACGCGGTCGTCAGGAGCTTCTTGCTCTCGGCGGCGTTGATAGCGAACCCGACGAGTTCGCCGAGTGCGTCGAATCCGGCGACTTCGCGCTCGCTGAACGCATCCGGACGGGTCGCGTAGACTGCCAGCACCCCGTGGGTCGTCTCCCCGTACGAGAGGGGAACGGTGATACCCGAGTGGAGTCCACGCTCATTCCCTTCGATTCGGAGTCGTTCGGGGAGGAGCGCGGTTTCGGAGATATCTTGGACGACGAGATGCTCACCCGTTCGAAACGCCGTCGCCGCGGGCCGTTCCCAATCGGTCGTCGCCATCTCGTCGAAGAGGCTCTGATACCCCTCGTCGTCGCCGGCCTTCGTCCGCGATACGAGACGGTTTTCGACGATGTCGTACTCGCTGACCCACGCGAATCGATAGAGGTCTGACTCGGCGAGAGACGCACAGACCGTCTCCTCGATTTTCTCGCGTGACGCCGCTCCGACCAGTGCCCGGAGAACCTCGCGGACGAGTTCGTTGATGCGGTTCAGCGTCTCCAGTTCGTCGCGTTGCTGGCGGAGCGCGCGCTCTCGCTCCCGCCGTTCGGTGAGGTTCCGACCGGTCCCGACGAATCCGGCGACCGTGCTATCTTCGTCGACGAGTCGCGTCGCGTTGAACTCGAAGGGAACCCGTTCGTCGTCTTTCGCTACCAGCGCGGATTGGCGTGTCTCGACGCGGTCGCCCGCCAACACTGTCTCGATAGCCGAAACTATCGTCTCCATGTCCTCCTCGGGGACGAAATCGAGTGGACTCATGCCGGCGAGTTCGTCGTCGTACCCGTCACCGTAGCCAGTCGGTCGTTCCACTGGACGAGGTTGCCACTCGCGTCGAAGACGTAGAACACGTCCGGGAGCGTATCGAGAACCGCTCGAACCGTTCGATCGTCGATCACGGGTCCTGGTGCGTGGTCGCTGGCATTTTTTCTCAACGGTAGAGCGTGCGACCGAGTCGACAAAACCCTTTCCCGTCGTCCACTTTCGTTGGCACGAAACGGAGCTTTCAGTACAGTGAGAGGTCACCGGTTACCGCATCCACGAGGTCGTCTTCCGCCGGCCCGACCGCTAGCGACGTGACCGTTCCGGGGTCGAGTTGCGTGTGGCCCGCGTCACGGACGACTGCGTGAGGAATCCCCTGTGCTCGTGCCTTCTCCGCGAGGCGGAAGATTTCGTCCTCGCCTGCGGCCTTCAACACGACCTTCTTCTGTCCTTCTCCCTTCCATCGTTTTCGCGCCCGCTGTCCGGTGTCCTCGTACGCCGAGAGCGAGGCGTGGGCGACCTGTGCCGCGAGTTTTCCCTTGCCCATGCCGATGTCTGTACGGGTGACGATGGCCTGCTTCATACTCGAGCGTGGTGGTGGTGGAGTAAAACGCTGGCTACTCGCCGTTCGATGGCTCACTTTTCGGTGGGTCTATACTCACCCACGTCCGTTCTACCGACATGATACTCTCGGACATGGACATCGCGCGTCGTCTCGACGCCGGTGACCTCGTCGTGGAACCGATCGACGAACCTGACCTCCAGATTCAACCGGCGAGTATCGACCTCCGGTTGGGTGAGGAGTTCCTCGAATTCAAGCGCACGAACATCCCCTGCATCCACCCCGACAGCGAGCAGGAGGTCGAGAGCTACGTCACGGAAACCGTCGTCGAGGAGGGCAACGAATTCATCCTACACCCCGGCGACTTCGTCCTCGGGACGACGAAAGAACGCGTCGAGATACCGCCGGACCTGCTGGCCCACGTCGAGGGTCGCTCGTCGCTCGGGCGACTCGCGGTCGTCGTCCACGCAACCGCGGGCGTCGTCGACCCCGGCTATCGCGGCCAGATTACGCTCGAACTGTCGAATCTCGGCACCGCACCCGTCGCGCTGACGCCGGGAACGCGTATCTCACAGCTCATCTTCACGGAACTCAAGAACCCGGCCGAGCGACCCTACGGCTCCGAACGCGGGTCGAAGTACCAGGACCAGGCCGGGCCACAGGCGTCCCGAATCGGCACCGACCACGAGTTCGGGGGTGAACAGGAGTTCGGAGGTGAACGGACGTGAAGTTCGCGGAGGAAATCGTCGTCGAGGAGTTCCTCCCGACGTTTCGCTCGATGCTCGCCGAAGACCTGAGAGACCGCGGCCTGACCCAGAGCGAGGTGGCCGACGCCCTCGGCATCAGTCAGAGTGCCGTCTCGAAGTACGCTCACGGCGACGTGGCCCAGAACGTCCGCATCCGCGAAGACGAGCGCGTCGAGCGCCTCGTCGACGAAATCGGCGAGGGACTGGCGACCGGCAGTATGAGTCAGGTGCAGGCGCTCGTGGAGGTCGAAGTGCTCGTCCGCCGACTCGAAGACCACGACCTCATCTCGCAACTACACGAAGAGCAGATGCCCGAACTGCGAGGCCACGGCGGGGATTTCAACGTCCACGACCCCGACGACGAACTCCGGGCCACCGAGCGCGTCCTCTCTTCGATGCGCCGGGGGATTCGCATCGTCGAACAGACCAGCGGGTTCTCTTCGCTCATTCCAGCGGTCGGGTCGAACCTCTGTGAGTGTCTCCCGGACGCGGATGGCATCGACGACGTGGCTGGCATCCCGGGGCGAATCTTCGACGTGAAAGGGCGAGCGACCATCCCGGGCGAACCCGAGTTCGGCGTCAGCGAGCACGTCGCTTCCATCTTGCTCGCGGCTCGTAGCCACGGCATGGACGTTCGCGCCGCACTCAACGTCAGGTACGACCCGGACATCGTTGCACGACTCGAAAAACTGGGCCTCGAAACTGCGGCGTTCGACGCCGAATACGACGACCTGAACGAGGCGGTCGGCACGGCGTTAGAGGATACCCCTGGCGCGACGGTGCTCTATCACACCGGCGGGTACGGTATCGAACCCATCACGTACGTCTTGACAGACAGTGCCGAACGCACGGCGGAAATCGCCCGAAAAATCGTCTGAGAGACCCCTCCCATCGCTGCCTTACGAAACCTGTACTCGTCCGCTTCGTCTCACTTCTCGAACGATGTCGTCGGGTGCCACGACGTCCCGTCCCTCTCGAAGGTCGTCGATGGTCTCCGCGAACGAGACGAGTTCCACGAAGGCTTTCTCGCGGGTGTCGACGCGACCGACCGGGCGCGCCGTCGTGAATCGGTTTCCGACGCTGTCCACCAGTTCGAGTTCCCACTCGTCCGCTATCGTCGCCTTGACTGCCTTCACCGCGATGTCGCCGTTCTGTCGCCTGAGTCCCATCTCGTCTCCACGGACGGGAGATTGTTCCCATCCCGGTGGAATGGCTCTCATATCTGGCAGTACGGGCATGTTCCATTTTTTCCTTTCGTGTCTCATCTCGTCTGTATCGTGCCTGCTAGTGCGGGGCGTTTATGTCACGGGAACGAAGTGGCACACACAAAGTATATACCAATCCGGTCTCACTGATCAACTACCTCGAGTAGGGGTACACGAGGTTCATTTCTTCGAAGACGAACCAGAGAGCGGCTGGTCTGGATACGGTCGCCGAGCGGCGATTCGTCGCGTCCTGACGGTCAGTTCCGCTTCTGGAGGACGATCTCGTCGTCTTCGATTCGTGCTATCGCGTCTTCGGAAAGTGCGTACGTGTTCTCGTCACTTCCTCCTGCGTCGAGCTTGGTCTTCATCGTTTCGACGACGGTCGGGTCGGCACTGACGTGAGCCGTTCCGTGTCGAACGTTCTCTACGATTCCCACGGCCGTTCCGTCCGCTTCGACGACGCGTTTTCCCTCTTCGTCTTTGGTGAGCGAACTCGTCATACGAGGGGATATCGTCGTGAGCGTCTTCAGGGCTGTGGCCGCCTCGAACCCTGCGTCGGGGGTCGTTCCTGCGTGGACACCGACCTGCCGCCGCGCCGACCGAACAGGAAGAGCGCGAACGCGATGGGCGAGAACAGTGCGGTCACGAGACTCCCGCCGAGCGCCAGTTCGCCCGGCGAGAGACCCGCGTTCGACGGTGCGACGCCACCTTTCCCACCGACCACGACGGCACCTTTCATCCCCATCGCCTGGTGGGGCTCACAGACGTACTTCGTGATTCCTTCCGCGTCGAAGGTGTGTTCGAACGTCGCACCCGCATCGTCGAACACGTCGCTCCCGAACGAGTCGTCTTCCGCGACGACGTTGTGTGCACCTCCCTCACCGGTCCACTCCCACGTCACGGTCGTTCCGGGGTCGACTCGCACGGCTGCAGGGCTGAACCCGAACGCTCCGTCGTTCGCGTCCGTGCCCACGTCGAGGGTGACGGCTTTCTCCCCGGTCATATCCACGGTTCCCTCGAAGTTGTCCACGTCGTCGAACCAGTCGCCGTAGTCAGGGTCGGAGAGCGACGAGTCGGAGCGGCTCGCGTCACCGACGAGGACCGTCCCGGTCATCCCCATCGCCTGGTGGGGTTCACAGACGTACTCGACGGCATCCTCGCGCTCGAAGGTGTGTTCGAACGTCGCTCCGGGGTCACCCAGCAGGTCGCTCTCGAACGAGCCATCCGCCGCGACGACGTTGTGCATCCCACCGTTGCCAGTCCACTCCCACGTCACGGTCGTTCCGGGGTCGACTCGCATCGCTGCAGGGCTGAACGCGAAGTTTCCGCCGTTGCCGTCCGCACCGACCTCGACGGTAACCGCCTGCTTTCCCGTCTCGTCGGTCACGTCGTCAGACTCGTCGTCGGACCGTTCGTCCCCCGCCGACGAGAGCGAGGCGTCGCCGACGAGGATTGCTCCCGTCATCCCCATCGCCTGGTGGGGTTCACAGACGTACTCGACGGCACCCTCGCGCTCGAAGGTGTGTTCGAACGTCGCGCCCGCATCGTCGTGTAGCTCGCTCTCGAACGAACCGTCCGTTGCGACGACGTTGTGCATCCCACCGTTGCCGGTCCACTCCCAGACCACGGTCGTCCCGGGGTCGACTCGGACGTTCGCGGGGCCGAACGCGAAGTTTCCGCCGTTGCCATCCGCGCCGACCGCCACCGTGATTTCTTTCTGGCCGGTCTTGTCCACGACCGACGGGGCCGCGCCGGCGACCGACGGGAGCATCGAGAGCGCTGCGATACCTGCCGCGCCGCGAAGTACGTCTCGTCGTCCTCTCTCGGTCATGGTCTCACCTCTGGTACCCCGCGTACTCCATCAGTTTCTTGAAGATGTCCGTTCCCATCGCCTCTTTGTAGACGATGGCCGAGAGCATCCCGCCGGGGTACGACGCGCCGTTTCGGACGTGGTCGACCTTGTGACAGTGCATGAGGTAGATGCCGGGGTCGGCGTCAGCCTCGAATTCGAGCGTGTAGCGCTCGGCAGGCGCGACGTTCACCACGTCCTGTTCGAACTGGAGTGCTTCCGGGTAGTTCGCGCCGTCTTTCTCCACGATTTTAAAACGGTGGTTGTGCGTGTGCAGCGGGTGAGCCATGAACCCCGCGTTGACGAAGTGGATACGGACGGTGTCGCCCGACTCCACGATAAACGGTGTTCCGTCCTCGGGGTGCAGGGTGCGCGGTGCGCTCTTCCCGTTGACGGTGAACACGTCCGCACGGCGGTTCGTGATGTCGAACTGCGCGTCCTCGCCGCCGTACATCCGCGAGAGGCGGGAGTCCCACTCGCGGACGGTGGCGAAATATTCCTTGTCGGCCTCCTCGTACCCTTTCGGGTCGACGCGGAGGATGCCGAACATCCCCATCTCCATGTGCATCGGCGTCTGGTAGTGACAGTGATAGAGGTGGGTGCCGGGCACGTTCGCCGGGATGGTGTAGGTGTGTTTCTCGCCGGGTTTGACGGTGACGCCCGTCGTCGTCGGCACGCCGTCGTTCTTCCACGATTTGCGAACGCCGTGGAAGTGCAGCGTGTGCGGGTTCTTCATGTTCGAGTTGTCGAGCGTGATTTTCAGGTCGTTGCCCTCCGTCGTGCGAAGGATGGGACCGGGCACGCTCGGGGGGAGGTCGTTCGCCTGGAACGCCCACGTGTGCGGGAGCGCCACCGGCCCTCCCATGTTGTCGAGGGGGTGGACTTCGTGCCGGGCGGGGACGGCCCGCATCGTCACCTCGTGGCCGAGTTCGTCGAGGTCGACCATCTGGGGGGCGCTGGTCGTCGGAAGTTTCGCGGTCTGTTGTGCGGCGACCTTCCCGTCACGGTGCTCGGGCTGTGAGGGTGCCGCACAACCCGCGGTCGCTGCGACGCCCGTTGCGCCAGATGCCTTTACGAAGTCGCGTCGTGAGAGTCCTGTTCCAGGTGCGCCAACCTTAGATTTCATGTACACCTCGAGCTTTGAGTAGGTCGACCATAAGTCGAAAAGCTCGTTCTCACGGCTTGAGACCGGTTCTCAGAAACTGAGAATGAAGGAAATGAAAGTGATTCGAACACCTGTCATCGGGCGATAAGAGTGCTCCGTTCCGGCGTTCCGTCGTCGACGTCCCGCGGAGGGTGGAGTCGACGTGGCTGTTCGTGGATGCTACGCGTCGTTTTCTTCTAGCAGGCGAACGATATATGAGGCCGGGCCGTCAACCGATACGCATGAGCACAGACACCGCACCGAAGGGTGAGGAAACACCGACCATCGAGGTGACCGAAGACGCTGCCGAACAGGCGCTCGGACTGCTCGAGAGCGAGGGCCTCGACCAGGAAGTCGCCGGACTTCGGCTGTTCGTTCAGCAGGGCGGGTGTGCCGGCCTCTCGTACGGAATGCGGTTCGACGACGAACCCGAAACCGACGACACGATTTTCGAACACCACGACCTCCGCGTGTTCGTCGACCCGGCGAGCATGAACTACATCGAAGGGAGCGTCGTGGACTACGAACACGGCTTGCAGGGTGCGGGCTTCCACGTCGACAATCCGAACGTCGTCTCCGAGTGTGGGTGTGGCGAGAGCTTCCGAACCTGAATCTCCACTGCTCCGACTTCGACGACACGACGCCAAAAAATCGAAACCGCGAGTTGGCTCGAACGCTCGTCTCTCGACTTACTGCTTTTCTTCCAGTTCGAACGCGACCGTGACCTCGGCCTGATACTCCCGGTCTTGGACGGAGGCGATTTCGACTCCGAGCGTGTCCACCTCGACCCACTTCACGTTCGAAAGTGTCTCTTCTGCGCGGTCGATAGCATCGTCTGCGGCAGCGTCGAAACTTTCACTACTCGTCCCGATGAGGGTGATTTTCTTGAACACCATCGCGGGTAGGGGGTTCTCTGTCACTGGTAAAAATCGCATCGGCCATCAGTCGGTTTTCTGCCCCCGACTGTCGAGGTGTGCCGTGACGGCCCCGACGACGTCCGAGAGGTACGCAGTCCCCCAGAGAGCCGTGATAAAACCGCCGACCGTGTCGAACAGCAAATCCATCATCGTGTCGCCGAGACCGTACTGGACGAGCACCGCTCGCCCGCCGAGCACGCCCGCCAGCCCACTCAGCGCGAACTCGAGCACTTCCCAGACGACGCCGAACGCAACGACGAACATGAGGATGAACACGAACATGAACCGGGCCGGGAGGTACACGTCCTCGTAGTGGGCGTCGATGGCCCGGACGGTGGCGTATCCCACAGCAGCGACGAGCGAGGCCGAGAGCGCGTGAGTGAGATGGTCCCACCACCAGAACAACCCGTCGTTCTGATACGGGCCGAGGGTACCGACCGCGTGTAAGAAGACCGCCGTCGTTATCCAGAGGGTCAACCCGGCGTCCATCGGAATCTGGTAGTCCCGTTCGAGCATCGCCGGCACGTGGGTGATGGAGAACGCGATGGCACTGTTGACCATGATGCCGAGGTTGCCCCTGTCCAGTCCGACGAAGAAGATGCCGACGAGGGTCAGCTGCATCACGCGAGTTACCTGTCGTTGTCTGCGGTGTGAGATGCCTAGCCGTTCGCGGACCCTCATTGCACTCGTTCCTGTACGTCCGTCGGCAGGCGCGTTTCGGCCGGGACGACCCGTCTGAAGTACAGTTCGAAGATGATACCGGCCAGCAGTCCCCCGGCCGTCGCGTACACGAAGTCCCACATCAACATCTGTTCGCTCTGGATGAACTGCGTGCCGAGGTACACATCCGACGACCACTCGACGACCGCCCAGAGACCGGCAGTCGCTATCGTCGTGATGACGACGAAGAGCACGGCGAACCAGTGTGTCATTCGGACCGGCGTGAAGACGTGCAGTTCGACGGCGACGATGAGTGCGAGTGACGCGACCGAGAGATACGTCGCCAGTCGTGTCGTGAGTGCGAGCGTCGCGAGTGCGCGACCGAGGATGGGAAACGCCCCGATAACCAGCACCTCCCACGGGAGCATCGCTTCGGCGTTCCGGTAGGCGAGTGGCGGAATCACGGCCAACACGATGACGAATCCGGCGAACATCGCCCACAGGAGGTCGGAACGAAGGACACTCGCTCCGACGACCACGAGCAGAAAGCCAACGAGTAGCCACGCTAATCCGGCATTGACTCGCTCGTCTTCGACGAGCGAGTCTAATCTCCCGATTCGCTGTGCCATACCGTCCGGTAGGTGAGCCACTGATATGAAAGGTTAGGGAACGAAAGAAGGGAGTTAGGCAACCAGGTACGTGCCCGCGTATCCCAGTACTGCGAGCGTAACTGCCGCCATCCCGGTGCACGTCCACGTCCGCGGGTCGCGTACCGGGCGGAGCGTGCGGTAAGGATGCAGGCGGGGAGCGACGCCGACGGCCCCGACGGCAAGCACGGAGAACACGAAGTGATACGACACCGAGAGCGTCGGAGCGGGGAGCACGAGCGCGGCGAGTGCGTAGCCTGCTCCGAGTGCGGCGCGCGAGTGGACGTGTTCACCCAGGCGCTCGCCGCGCAGGTGGAAATACGTCAGCACGGCGAGCCACCCCGTCGCTAGTTCGAGTGCGAAGATGGCGAGGAGGTTCAGCGTCGGATCCGCGAGTAGGGCGACTCGCGATTCGAGGAGTACGACGTCGAAGGGATAGAGGAACTGCGGGGGCTCACCGGTGAACAGATCGCCGAAGGGATGCGAGAGCAGACCCACTGCGACGGCAGCGAGCAACGCTCGCGGCCCGAAGTCGGTGTAGCTATCGACGGCGACGGCGGCGACGACCCCCGTCGTGACGAAGACGAGCATGACGCCCGCGCCGAGGACGCCACTCGTCGAGAGGGCGACCCAGACGAGGGCCGTGAGGACCGCGGCCGCGATCGCTCGCTTGCGCCAGCCGCGGGTCGTCCAGACGAACGCTGGGGCGGCGACTGCCCCGACGACGAGCGAGTGTGTCACGGCCCGGTGGACGAGTTGTGAACTCCCCCAGAACGCGGCGGTCATCTGCCAGACACCGCCCAATCCTGCCTGTGCGAGTCCGACGAGTGCGTAGCTCATGTCCACGTCGGGAACCGTGGCGAACGCGCCCGCGACCACGCCGAACGCCAGTGCGCGCTCGGCGGGCCAGAACCGCGACGCGACCAGCGCGGCCAACGCGAAAGCTAACAGGGCGTGGCCGACCATCATTGTGCTTCACTCTTCGTAGTCCGTGAGTATAAGCTTCTCTCTCGAGAAAAGAGACCGAGTGATTCGACCTACTGATGCGGGCCAGATTGCTGAACAGGGGTCTGTCCCGTCTGAATCTGGTCGAGCAACCGGTAGGTCGAATCGACGGCTCGGGAAAGCACGGACGCACACTCTTGACAGTGTGCGTGTTCGTGTCGCATGCACTCGTCGGCACACTCCTCGGCGGCGTGTGCGAACACCTCCGCGAGTTCCGGCCCGAAGACCGAATCCCGGGCGATGAGCTTCGCGTTCAGCGTGCCGAGGTCTGCAACGTCGCGGCAGAGTCGGATACACTCGGCCATCTCTGGTCCTTCGTCGATGCACTCGTCGGCACACCAGTCACACACCTCGGCGGCCTTCTCGAAGTCTTCGAGTGCGACGCGCATCTCGCCAGGCAACTGGTCTTCGAACGTACCGCCTCGCCGTTGCATCTGCTGGCCGCGCTGCTGTGTTCCGCCCATTCCTCGCTGACCAGTTCCCTGTTGGCCGAACTGCTGTTGTTGCGGTAGGCCCTGCTGGGGTTGGCCGTACTGCGGTCCTTGCTGTTGCTGTGGTCGGCCCTGCTGTTGGCCTTGCTGTAGGGGTTGGCCGTACTGCTGGTATCCGGTCTGTGCGTGCGAATGTTGCATCGGTCTCTCTGGTGCCATTGTAATTCTCCACCCAGCGACCGGCTGGGCTATCCCGGCATACATCGATAACCCGGATAAACCGGGGCGACCGTTCGGAACGTTCGGTGACCGCTTTCACAGAGAAACGGTACGTTATCCGATTCAACGCTTCGTTGGTGCTGTGTTCCGCGAAAGCGAGATTTTTGTGACGTCGGGTAATATGGAGAGACATGGAGAATCCGAAGGTTGGCGAGTTGACACCGCCAGACAGGACGCTGATGGGTCCGGGCCCGAGTGAAGTACATCCACGCGTGCTCCGAGCGATGAGCACACCGCTGGTCGGCCACCTGGACCCCTCGTTCGTCGAGATGATGGACGAGGTGCAAGACCTCCTCAGATACACGTTCCGCACCGACAACAAGTGGACGATTCCCGTCTCCGGAACCGGGTCGGCGTCGATGGAGGCTGCCATCGGTAACCTCGTCGAACCGGGCGACACGATGCTCGTCCCGACCAACGGATACTTCGGTGGTCGGATGGCGGAGATGGCGAGACGCGCAGGTGGCGAAATCGTCCACGTGGGCGCGCCGTGGGGCGAACCGCTCGACTCCGCCGACGTCCAGGCGGCGTTCGAGAAACACCAGCCGGACGTGTTCGGATTCGTCCACGCCGAGACGAGTACCGGCGTGGTACAGCCGAACGTCTCGGAACTGACCGCCATCGCACACGACCACGACGCACTCGTCGTCGCGGATTGCGTGACCTCCCTCGGCGGCGTCGAACTTCGGGTGGACGAGTGGGACGTCGACGTGGCCTACTCCGGGCCACAGAAGTGTCTCTCCTGCCCGCCGGGCGCGAGTCCACTGACGCTCAACGACCGTGCGATGGAGAAGGTGCTCGCGCGTGAGGAACCCGCCCGGTCGTGGTACCTCGACCTGAGTCTGCTCGAAGGCTACTGGGGCGAAGAACGTGCCTACCACCACACCGCGCCCATCACGAACGTCTACGCGCTCCGCGAGGCCCTCCGCCTCGTCAGCGAGGAAGGCATCGAAGCCCGCTGGGAACGCCACCGCGAGGTGGCCAGAGCGCTCAAGGCGGGCGTCGAGGCGATGGGACTCGAGATGAACGCCCCCGAGGAGTACTGGCTCCCGAGTCTCAACGCGGTTCGCGTCCCGGAGGGCGTCACCGACACCGACGTGACGGACTATCTGCTGGAGCAGTACGACCTCGAAATCGCCACCGGTCTGGGCGACATGGACGGCGAAATCTTCCGCATCGGCTGTATGGGCTACTCCGCACGTCCCCAGACGGTGTCGTATCTCGTGAGCGCACTGGGCGACGCCCTCCGTGAACTGGGGGCCGACGTGGACGTGGAGGCTGGCCTCTCTGCGACGAGTCGGGCGCTCGGCGAGCAGTAGGCGCTCGAATCGACCGTTCGCCACTCGAATCGCTTCGTTTCTACTCGAACCGTTTTCTGACGCTCTCTGCGTGGGCTTCCAGTCCCTCGGCCTCGGCGAGCGTCGTGATGGTCTCGGAGAGCGAATCGAGCGCCTCTTCGTCCAATCGCTGTACCGTCGTCGAGCGAAGGAACGTATCGACGGACAGGCCGCCCGTTATCTTCGCCAGGCCGGTCGTCGGCAGGACGTGGTTCGTCCCCGAGGCGTAGTCGCCCGCCGCGACGGGGGTGTACGAACCCAGGAAGACGCTTCCCGCGCTGTCGATACGATTCAGGAGTTCCTCGTCGTCCGCGGCCTGGATGGAGAGGTGCTCTGCGGCGTACTCCTCTGCGAACAGCAGCGCCTCGCTCATCGACCGGGCGACGAACACGCCGCTCGCGTCACTGTCGAGTGCGGCCCGAATCACGTCTTCTCGCTCGCGTTCGCTCGCCTGGCGGTCCATCTCCTCTATGACTTTTTCGGCGAACTCGGCGTCGTCGGTCACCGTGACGACGGAGGCGTTCTCGTCGTGTTCGGCCTGCGCGACCATGTCGCTCGCGACGTGTTTCGGGTTCGCCGAATCGTCGGCGACGACGAGCAGTTCGCTCGGCCCGGCGAGGAAATCGATAGCCACGTCGCCCTGTACCTCGGCCTTGGCCGCCGTGACCCAGCGGTTGCCCGGCCCGACGACCTTCTGTACGCGGTCTATCTGTTCGGTTCCGTAGGCCATCGCGGCGATGGCCTGTGCGCCGCCGACGCGGTAGACCCTGTCCGCTCCTGCGGCGTGAATCGCGGCCAACGTAATCAGATTCTGGGGTTCGCCAGGGGGAGTCGCGACGGCAACCTGTTCGACGCCGGCCACTTTCGCGGGGACGACCCCCATCAGCGCGCTGGATGGGTACGCGGCGGTGCCACCGGGGGCGTACACCCCGACGCGCTCGATGGGACGGAATCGGCGGCCGAGTTCGCGTCCGTCGAACTCCTCGCGCCAATCGCCGGGCATCTGGGCCTCGTGGAACTCGCGGATGTTCTCCGCTGCATCCTCGATTGCATCGCGCACGTCGTCGTCGAGGTCTTCGTACGCGCGTTCCGCATCGTCCGTGATGTCGATGTTGCCGACTTCCACGCCGTCGAACTCGCGGCAGAACTCCCGTACCGCCACGTCGCCCTCGGTGCGCACGCGGTCGATGATGTCGCGGACATCGTCACGGACGCTCTCGATTCCGGCGTCGCGGTCGAACACTGCGCGGCGCGCGTCCGGGCCGAGGTCGGCGATTCGTTTCGATTTCATGCTCCGGTGTTGGAGGTGGTGTGAAAAACGGTTTGCGCTCTTCGACCGTGCGGATGGTTCGTCGAAGTGCGAGGTCGCAACTCGTGCCGCGTTCTCTGACCGCCCGATGTCACCGTCAGAGCGAGCGTTCTCGAACGGGGACGTCTCGACTCGACGGCTCTTCGTTCGCCTCCGAGAACAGCGGTTTCACCGGGACGACTGTGTGCATCTTCGCCACGCCGTCTTCGTACCTTCGCCACGCCGTAGATTCGTGGAGGACGTACCGGTCGGGACACTTCCGCCGGATTTCGTCGACGACCGCCTCGAACCGTGCCGAATCGAATCGCTCGGCCGGGACGAAATCGGTGTCGACGAGCAAGGCGCCCCGTCGCGGAACGCGGTCGAGTCGACCCTCACAGACGACGTCGAACTCGTGTGCCAGTGCGGGGAGGTCGGTGTCGAGGGGGAGTTTGACGTACGCCTGCAGGTAGTCAGGTCGGTCGATGCGGCGCTTCCAGTATCGGTGAATCGAGTCGAGTATCGTGCCCATTCGCGTGCCACCCGTGGATGCTCTGCTCACAGGGTGGGATAGTAGGTGTTTCGCTCCGCTGTCGACCGGACGAACGAGTGGTGACGGTCCTAACTGTTCGCGTGCCGGTCGGCCCGCGAGGGTGGTGGAATCTGGGTCTCACTCGACTGCGGCGCGTCGGGGAGCAGACAGCGCGCTGGTTCACGGTTCACGTGTGCGTACTCGTCCGGGGCGTTCGCCAGTGGATGGGCGGGATTCTGGTCGCTCCGGATACGGGCGGAGCGGAGTTCACCGAATCCAGCGATTCTCGCCCGGATGCCTCGCCAGTGGAACCTCCCCGCAGGCGGGATGCAAAACGGCTTCGGGGGTCGCCAGTCCGTTCGGTTGCTGGCGAGGACGGCGTTGTTGACGTTGGCGGCGAGCTGGTCGTGGTCTACCAGCACACCGACTCGCACGTTCGCAGGGGTGCGGACGGCCAACACGTCGAGACCGAGGTGGAGTGCGCGATACTCGGCGACGTTGTTGTCGGGCACGTCGTCTTCGGCCACGGAGAGGCGTGCGACACGCTTGCCGTCTCGGGTTTCGATGATGACGCCGAGACCACCCCGTCCACTGTCGCGACTGAACGAACCGTCAGTTGCGACGTAGAAATCTCGATGGTGCGTGTGAGGGGGGTGGGCGATGTGCGGCGTGGGCGACTCGTCGAACAGGTCTCGCAGTGGGGGATGACGGCCGTGAACGGCCATACTTAAACCACGGTGTCGGATTACTTAAATCTACGGCCGCCTCCCGTCGTTCTCATCTCACCGCGTTCATGTCATGATACAATAACACGTGCCCGTGTTGGCTACTACCACAGATATATATGTTCCTCCCCGCCATATCAGGGTATGCCAGGCGAGCGAATCGACCGGCGGTCGTACTTGAAATTAGCAGGTGGAGCAGCAGCATCAGCGTCGATTGCTGGTTGTACTGGTGGTGACGGCAACCAAAATCAGGACGGGACGACGACCACGACGACCAGCAGCGACGGCGATGGCGGGGGCGGGAAGACACCGGAGAACTTCCCGGTCACGATTACGCAGGGGCAGATGCCCACGACGCTCGACCCGCAAGACCATCGGGAGACGACCACCGACAACGTCGTCTTGCAGGTCTACGAGGGGCTACTCTCCCGTGACGCGAAGGGGAAGATCGTCCAGAAGTTGGCGACGAACTACGAGCGCGTCGAGCAGGGGACGGTGAAGTTCACCATCCGCGAAGGTGTGAAATTCCACGAGGGCGGGGATCTGACGCCCGAAGATGTGGCGTACAGCATCAACCGCATCGTCAAGCCGAAAGTCGGCATCGAAAGCTCCCAGAGCGACCAGCTTTCAGGCGTGACGGGTGCGGAAGTCGTAGATGGCGAACGTGCAGTGCAGGTCAACTCCGACGGTGTCAACCCCATCGTATTCTCGCTGTTCGCGTCCTACTGTGACATCGTCCAGAAGTCGTGGGTCGAGAGCAACAACAATAACATCGCCAAGAAGATGAACGGAACCGGACCGTTCAAGCTTCAGAACTACCGGGAGGACGTGCAGGTCGTTTTGAGTCGCAACGAGAACTACTGGCGCGACCCGGCGGCGGTGTCGAAGCTCACGTTCAAGGCGGCGAAATCGTCGAGCACGCGAGTAAACCAACTTGTCAACGGCGAAACCGACATCATCGTCAACGTCCCGCCGCAGGACGCAGGGCGCGTGAAAAGCTCGCAGAACTCCCGCCTTGCTGCGGTGCCGAGCACGCGCATCATCTACAACGCGATGCGCTACGACGTGGAGCCGTTCTCCAGCCCCAAGTTCCGTCAGGCGATGAACCTCGCTATCGACCTGCCAAGCATCATCAAGAACGTCCTCTCCGGATTCGCAGACCAGACCGGCCAACCGACGTTGAAGGACTTCACCGGCTACAACTCGAACGTCAAGCCGTACCCGACGAACAAGCAGAAAGCGGAACGATTGGTCGAGGAGAGCGGGCACGCCGGAGCGACCATCAAACTTCATACACCGGTCGGTCGCTACCTCAAAGACGTGGATATCGCACAGGCCGTGGCCCAGCAAATCGACCAACTGAAGAACGTCAACTGCTCGGTGCAACAGCGTGATTTCAATGCACTAGCGAAACAGTTGACCGACGGCGACATCAAGACTGGACCGAAATTCTACCTCATCGGTTGGGGGAACGCGACGTTCGACGCTAGTCAGACCATCATCCCGCTACTGACGACGGACGGTGCGCTCACGTCCTACAGCAACGAGCAGGTGGACAAACTGATGAAGGAGGCACAGAACATGCCCGACGGCAACAAGCGCAACCAGAAACTGAAGCAGGTGAACAAGCTACTCCACGACCAGGCGCCGTGGATATTCCTCAACCAACAATACAGTGTGTACGGCGTCAGCCAGCGCCTCCAGTGGAAGGCTCGGAACGACGAACGCATCGAAGCGTACGCAATCTCGCCGAAATAGAATGTCCGTGGTATCGAGGAGGTGTCTTTAGATGTCGATGGGTCGATTCCTGCTCCGACGGAGCCTCCAGGGTATCTTCGTGATCTGGGGCGTCGTGACGGTGGTGTTCCTCCTCCGATTCATCACGCCCGGTAGCCCGATTACGTTCATCGCACCGTTAGATGCCAGTCCGGAATTGAAACAACGAATCGCGACCGAACTCGGGCTGAACAAGCCGATGTACGTCCAGTATCTCGATTACCTCTGGGGACTGCTCCACGGCGATATGGGCTACTCGTACATCTCCGGGACGCAGGCGAGCACGCGCATCTTCAATCGCCTGCCAGCGACGATAGAACTGGCCGTCGCGGCGAGTTTCGTCGCCGTCGTCATCTCGATTCCGCTGGGCGTCATCAGCGCGACCCGGCGACACGAACCGGCTGACTACGCGGCGACGACGTTCTCGCTGGTCGGCATTAGCACGCCGAACTTCTGGCTTGGCATCATGCTGGTGCTGGTGCTGGCCGTCGCAGGGCCGCTACCGACGAGCAATCGCGGCGTCGGGTTGCTGCCCGCGCTGGAGATACTGTTCACCGAGGGGAGTCTCAACGGACTGATCAGCTGGACGAGACACATCATCCTCCCAGCCATCACGCTCGGAACGTATTTCACCGCGCTCATCACCCGACTGACGAGAAGCGGGATGTTGGACGAACTCGGCAAGACCTACATCCGCGCTTCGCGGGCGAAGGGCCTGCCGGAGACGTTGGTACGGTACAAACACGCCCTGCGAAACACGCTCGTTCCAGTCATCACCGTGCTCGGCTTGCAGTTAGGCACGCTCATCGGCGGCGCAGTTATCACGGAACAGGTGTTCGCGTGGCCGGGACTCGGCACGCTGATAATCAACGCCATCAACGCCCGTGACTGGCCGCTCATCCAGGGTTCGCTCATCGTCGTTGGAACCGGATTCATCGTGTTGAACATCTTCGTGGACGCACTGTACGCCTATATCAACCCGCAGGTAGTCTACGAATGATATCGCCGCGCACACTTCGAAATCTCAAACGTGAACTTCGACAGAGCGCGCTGGCGAAGATCGGCATCGTCATCGTCATCGCTATCGTCCTCATCGCGATGTTCGCGCCGCTGTTGGCACCGCACAATCCATACCAACAGGACCTGGATAATTCAAACCTGCCACCGCTGGGATTCAGCAAGAAGACGACCAGTACGTCGTCGGAGTTGGTCAACGGAACCGTGAAGATCGTCAACAACACGACCTACGTCGAGGCACAGCCGTCTCACCCACTCGGAACCGACAACCTTGGGCGCGATATGCTCTCGCGGGTTATCTATGGCGCGCGAACGTCGATCCTCGTTGGACTTTTCGGGACGGTCCTGGCCGCGCTCATCGGCGTGACGGTCGGCCTGGTCGCGGGCTACTACGGCAAGATCGTAGACGACGCACTGATGCGGAGTGCCGACATCATGCTGGCGTTCCCATCGCTCGTGCTAGCGATCGCACTGGTAGGGCTGTTCAAGCGGGCAGTTATCAAATTTCCCGATCCACTGGTGGAGGTGGGTGTCGTCTCCGGGATGCCCAACCAGATCGCGCTCCCAGGGACGGTCATCCTCGTCGTCGCACTCGTTAACTGGGTGTGGTTCGCCCGCGTTGCTCGCGGTGAAGCACTCACCGTGACGGGCGAGGAGTACGTCAAGGCGTCTCGGTCGGTCGGCGCGGGTGACTCGTTCATCCTCCGGAAGCACATCCTTCCGAACAGCGTGACGCCCATCATCGTGCTGGCGACCATCCAGATCGCCGCCATCATCCTGCTCGAAAGCGCGCTGTCGTATCTCGGCTTCTCGGGAGTGAACCTCTCGTGGGGCTTCGACATTGCGCAAGGGCGTAACTATCTCGCCACCTCGTGGTGGATTTCGACGGTACCTGGCATCGCCATCGTGTTGACCGTCATCGGCATCAATCTCGTCGGTGACTGGCTGCGCGACGCGTTAGACCCCGGCATCGAAGGCGAAGGGGGTGGCGTATGAGCGACCTGCTTCGCGTGCGAGACCTCTCGACCCGCTTTTTCACCGAGAAAGGGCAGGTCAACGCCTGCGAATCCGTCAGCTTCGACGTGCGAGAGGAGGAAGTGTTCGGCGTGGTCGGCGAGTCGGGGTCGGGAAAGAGCGTCGCCGCGCTCTCTATCATCGACCTCGTGGAGTCGCCCGGCAGGATTACGTCCGGCGAGGTGTGGTATCGGAACCCGTCGCTCGCCGAGGAGACGAAGGCCGACCGGCCGGAGGCGGTCGACGGCGAGTTCGTGGACATCCGACAGTTGACGACCCGCGAACGTCGTGCCCTGCGTGGCCCGTCGTTCAGCATGATATTCCAGGACCCGATGAGCAGTCTGAACCCGTCGATAACCGTGGGCGAACAGATTGCGGAGGCGGTCGAAGTTCAGCGTCGCGCGAGCGCGAACCCGCGTTCGACGCGGTCGCGGACGCAGGGCTACGGGCTGGCGCAGTTCATCTCCAGCACCGTCCTGCCGTCACAGGACTACGTCACCGAAGCGAGTCACGCCAAGGCGGTCTCCCTGCTCGAACAGGTCGGCATCCCCGACCCGGCGGAGCGCGCAGAGGAGTACCCCCACCAGTTCTCGGGCGGGATGCTCCAGCGGGCGATGATAGCACAGGCGCTCGCGGGCGAACCCGACCTGCTCATCGCGGACGAACCGACGACGGCGCTGGACGTGACGATTCAGGCACAGATTTTAGACCTCCTGCGCGACCTGCAAGCGGAGACGGGGATGAGCATCGTGCTCATCACGCACAACCTCGGCGTCATCGCGCGGATGTGCGACCGCGTCGGGGTGATGTACGCCGGCGAACTGGTCGAACGCGGGACGCTCGAAGACGTGTTCGACGCGCCGGTTCACCCGTACACGAAAGGACTTCTCGGGTCGATTCCGGACCTGGAAGACCCCGCGTCGCGACTGCAACCCATCGAGGGGAACGTCCCCGACCTGCTGGATTCGGAGATGGAAGACCGATGTTACTTCGCCGACCGTTGTCCGAAAGCGATGGAAGAGTGTCTGTCCCACCCATCGATGCGCGACGCCGAGGGGAGCGACGAACACGTGGCACGCTGCGTGCTGACCGAGATGGAGTACGACGAGTCGCGTGCGCTACCGGACGGCTTCTTTGAGGACGAGACACGGAGCGCCGACGGGACACGAGCGGCGGACGAAACGAGCCGCGAACAGGAGGTGCAACATGACTGAGCCACTCGTCCGAGTCGAAGACCTCCAGAAGTACTACTTCGAACAGGACACGCTCACCGACCGTCTGCTCGGGCGCGAACCCCAGAGCGTGAAAGCCGTCGACGGCGTGAGCTTCGACATCGAGGAGGGTGAGACGCTCGGACTGGTCGGCGAATCCGGCTGTGGCAAATCGACCACCGGTGAGACGCTCCTGGGCTTGCGCGACCCGACCGACGGCCGCGTCGAGTTCGACGGGCGAAACATCTTCGAGTTGGACGACATGACCGAGTTTCGAAAGCGTGCGCAGGTCGTCTTCCAGGACCCCTTCTCCAGTCTCGACCCGCGGATGACGGCGGGCGAGATAATCCGCGAACCGCTGGACGTTCACGGTATCGACTCGCGCGAAAGGCGTCGAGAACGCGCCCAGGAACTCATGGAGCGCGTCGGCCTCTCGGCGGGACAGATCGACCGCTATCCACACGAGTTCTCGGGCGGCCAACGCCAGCGTATCGGCATCGCACGGGCGCTGGCACTGGAACCGGATTTCATCGTGCTGGACGAACCGGTGTCGGCACTGGACGTCTCCGTGCAAGCGCAGGTGTTGAACCTCCTGCAGGACTTGCAAGACGAGTTCGACCTGACCTACCTGTTCATCGCACACGACCTCTCGGTGGTGCGCCACAGCTCCGACCGCGTGGCGGTGATGTACCTCGGCGAAATCGTCGAGGTGGGGCCGGTGGACGAGATATTCAACGACCCACAGCATCCGTACACGCGAGCCCTGCTGGAGAGCGTTCCGCGAGCGGACACGGACGAACAGGAACGCGACGTACACACGCTCTCGGGCGACGTGCCGTCGCCGCGAAATCCACCCTCTGGCTGTCATTTCAGGACGCGCTGTCCGAACGTCATCTCACCCTCCGACCTGGACGTATCGCAGGCTGCCTATCGTGAGGTGATGGACTACCGCGAACGCCTCGAATCCGACGAACTCAGTCTCGACGGCGTTCGCGAGTTGGCTGCCGGGCCAGACGACGACCCTCGAGAACTCGACGACGAGACGCTGAAAGCCGAACTGTGGGAGGAACTGTTCGACCACTCGCTTTCGGGCGAGAACCGGGCGACCGTCGCCGAGTCGTTCGACCGATTCGTTTCGGGAGACCGCGAGGGCGCGATAGCGCTCATGCGCGACCGATTCGAGAGCGTCTGTGAACGCCGGCGGCCGGTGTTGCAAGACCGCGAGCATCCGGCGGCGTGTCACCTCTATGACCAACCGGAGCGTGCCCCGGAGGCGGAACGAGAGATGGAGTCGTCTGCGGACTGACCGGCGGTTCGACTCCGAACAGGTTTCCAAACGAACGTTTATTAGCGAAGAAGCACTACTAACGTAGTCCCGATGGTCTCCCGCGAGTACGATTTCTGGTTGCTCGACCTGGACGGCACCCTCATCGACATCGAACAGACGTACGTCCGCTCGGTGTTCGACAGCGTGAGCGACCGTCTCGGCCGGAAGTTCTCCGACTACGAGTCCGAGGTCATCTGGCACGGACTGGGTGGGGCACGCGATTCACATCTGCGCGAGTGGGGTATCGACCCCTCTGAGTTCTGGGACGCCTTCCACTCCATCGAAGATCCACAGCGACGCGCGGAATGTACGTACCTCTACGACGACGCCGCGTTCGTCGCCGACCTCGACTGTCCGGTCGGGTTGGTCACCCACTGTCAGGAGTTCCTCACCGAACCGGTCATCGACGCACTCGACATCCGCGACTGGTTCGACACCGTCGTCTGCTGTGACGAGCAGTTGGGGTGGAAGCCGGACCCCGCGCCCGTCGAACACGCGATGGCCGACCTGGGGGTCAGCCCCAGCGACCGAGGTATCCTCGCAGGCGACGGCGCGAACGACGTCGGCGCGGCGTGGAACGCCGGACTCGATGCGGTTCACGTCGAGCGCCACGACCCCCACCGCCGAAACCAGTGCGTGCTCGGCGACTACCGCGTGAACACGTTCGACGAACTATGGTCGAACGCCGGGCAGACCTTCGAGTACACCGACTAGCTCCGAATCGAGTGCGTCGACGAGTTCTTCGACGCCCGCTTTGTCTTCGCGCTCCGGATTCGCCAGCACGCGAACTCGCTCCTCGCCGAGCGAGACGAAGCCGAGGTCGAGTTTCTCCGCCGTCGAACGCAGACCGAGTCCGGCGTCGGCGTGGCCAGCGGCGACCTTCCGGGCCGGGCTCTCGTGTGCTTTCGCCGCGAGTTCGAAGCCCGAAATCGCTTCGACGAGTTCGTGACGCGTCGTCTCTCGTTCGTCGGCGAGGTCGGCCAGCGCGTTCCCCAGCGTCGTTCGCAGGCCGGAGTCGGTGCCGCGATTGACGAAACGCAGGTCGCGGTCGACGAGGGCTGACAGGTCGTCGACGTCGTCGGGATTTCCGGCCGGGACGACCAGTCCCCACTCTCGGGAGTAGGACGCGAGTTCGGTTTTCTCGCTCGCCTCCGCACTCGCGGCGGTCGCATCCGTACTCGCGGTTTCACCGGTCGCGACCGCGAAATCCGGCACGCCGTTTCTGAGTCGCCGCAGGCCCTCCCGACTGCCGACCGCCAGGTAGCGCGGCGAGTCGAGGCGGTCGAGCAGGCGCGAGAACGCGGGGTCGTCTTCGCCGACGCCGAAGACGGACGGCGGGCGCACGTCGGGCGAGAACAGTCGCACCTCGACGGACTCGCCCGCCGCGAGGTAGGCGGTGTCCGGCTGTACCGTCACCACGCCGTCTGCTTCCACGAGGCTGGTCGTCGCGCCGCTCCCCTTGTCGACGGGGTACGCGAGCGTCCGCCCCTGTGCGTCTTCGACCAGTCCGGTCGGCATGAGGCGCATTCGGCCCTCGCCGTAGCGTTCTTCGACCGCCATCCGTGCGTCGACGGTGGCCGTCGCGGGCTCCGGAACCCCCGCCGCCTCGCGGATGGCCGGCGCGACGAACGTCCGGAAGATGGTGAGCGCGGAGACGGGATAGCCGGGCAGGCCGACGTACGCCGACGCCGGGAACCGACCGACGAGCATGGGTTTGCCGGGTTTGACGGCCACGCCGTGAAGCAGGAGTTCCCCCGTCGAATCGATGACGCGGTAGATGACGTCCACCGCACTCGCGCTCGTGGACCCGGAGGAGAGCACGAGGTCACACTCCTCTGCGGCCTCCAGCAGCAAGCGCTCCATCTCGTCGTAGTCGTCCCCCGCGTGGGGGTACAACACCGGTTCACCGCCCGCTTCTTCGACCGCCGTGGCGATGGTGTAGCTGTTCACGTCGTATATCTGTCCGGCGACGTCGTCCAGCGGATTGCCGGGACGCACGAGTTCGTCGCCGGTCGAGATGATACCGACGCGAGGTTTCCCACGGACGGGGACCTCCTCGACGCCGAGCGCGGAGAGCAGGCCGATTTCCCGCGACGTGAGTCGCGTACCGGGGCCGAGCGCGCGCTGGCCCGCCGCCACGTCCGCGCCCGACAACATGACGTGGTCGCCGGGTGCGACGCCAGTGCGGATTTCGACGCCGCTCGCTCGTTCCGAGTCGGATGGCGACTCGCGTTCGACCTCTGTCGTCCGTTCTACCATCACCACGGCGTCCGCACCGGGCGGCATCACGGCACCGGTCGATATCTCGACCGCTTCGCCGGCACCCACTTCGACGGCGGGTTTCTCGCCGGCGTGGACCGTCCCCACGAGGTCGAGAATTTCAGGGTCGGCTTCGTCCGCGCCGAAGGTGTCCCGCGCTTGCACCGCGTAGCCGTCCATGCTCGCCCGGTCGAAGCCTGGCACGTCGCGGTCGGCGTCCAGTCGTTCGGCCAGCACTCGCCCGCGAGCGTCGGCCAGCGAGACGTGTTCCGTGTCGGGTGCGAGGTCGAGCGACGCGATGGCTTCGTGTGCCGTCGCCGGTTCGGCGAGGTCGCGGAACTCCTTGCGCTCGGTCACGCAGACCACTCCCAGTTTGCCACCTCGACCGTCTCTCCTTCGGGTATCCCCTCGCGTTCTTCCGGTACCTCGACCCAGCCGTCGGCCAGCGCGACGCTGGAGAGGACGCCCGAACCGCTGGCCCGGGTCGGGGTCGCCTCGCCGTCGTCCAGCGTGACGCGAACGAAGGTGCGAACGCCGGGTTCGCTCCGAATCTTCCGGCCGAGTCGTGCGGTGGTGATCGGCATGGACCCGACGGGGAGGTTGCCGACCCACTTCGTCGCGGGGCGGAGAAACTGTACGGCGTTGACGATGCACGCGACGGGATAACCAGGGAGCATCAAGACTGGCGTCTCGTCCACCGCTCCGAGCGCGACGGGGTGGCCCGGTTTCAGAGCCACGCCGTGGACGAGAATCTCGCCCATCTCGGAGACGACTTCGGGGAGCAGGTCGCGTTCGCCGACCGAGGAACCGCCGGTGGTGACGACCACGTCGTGGTCGAGGTGTGACTCGATAGCCTCGCGCAGGGCGTCCTCGTCGTCGGTCACGACGTCGTGGTAGGTGGCGTGGCCACCCCAGCGTTCGACGTAGCGCGAGACGGTCAGCCCGTTGGTTTCGATGGCCTCGCCCGGTTCGGGGTCGGACTGGACCAGCTCCTCACCGGTTGGAATCACGGCCACGCGGGGGCGGTCGTACACCGTCACCTCGCGGACGCCGACCGATTTCAGCATCCCGAGGTCGGACGGCCGAAGTCGGTGGCCGGGGTCGTAGAGCGACTGTCCGGCTTCGACGTCCTCGCCGACCGGAGCGACGTTCTCGCCCTCCGCGACGGCGTCGAACACCTCGACGTCCTCGCCGAACTCCTCTGCGTGCTCTATCATCACGACCGCGTCCGCGGCATCGGGAACGTCGCTGCCGGTGTGGACCCGAACCGCCGCGCCCGGGGCCATCTCGTCGGCCCGCCGCAGAATCTCGGGCGACCGGTCGCTCGCACCGAAGGTGTCCTGCGCTCGTACCGCGTAGCCGTCCATCGCCGCCCGTGGGAAGTGGGGAACGTTCCGGGGGGCGACGACCTCTTCTGCGAGCACTCGCTCGTCCGCCGCGTCGAGTGAGATGGTTTCGGTTCGCTCGTGGCCGGATACTGCCTCCCGGAGGCGGTCGCGGGCCGCCGCCACGCGCGTCGTCTCCTTGAATCCGGACCGTTTTCTGTCCGGTTGCTGGTCGCTCATACACTGTCGTTCGTGACGACGACCAAAAAGGAAGCGGGGAACACGTGTCGTCAGCCAGACAGCAGGTCGGATGGGCCCCTCCTCGATTCCCGTTCGTGCTGGCCCGTCTCCCAGACCGCACCCTTTTTCGGGCCTCCCCACCAAATCCCATCCATGTCAGCGCTGCGTGATGCGTTGCGAGAGCTTCCGGACGCCGTGTTCGCAGACCTGCTGGAAAGCGACGACGCGTATCTCCTCGTCGTGGATATGCCCGGCGTCACCGAGGAAACTATCGATATCGACGTGACGAATGGCCGCCTCCAGATCGAAGCGCGGCGTGAGAAAGAGGTCCCACGGGAGTTCAACTATCTGAACGAGGAACGGTCGCTGTTTCTCGACGCGGAACTCCCACTGCCGCCGGACGCGGCCGGCGCGGGCGGCGGAGCCACCATCGCCCGTGGCGTGCTCGAAATCACGCTCCCGAAGCAATCGTCGGCACCGGAGCAATCGATTCCAATCGAAGGCCGTTAGCCCCGGGTGGTCACTCTGGCATCTCTTCGCGCGTATCGTCGGTTCTTCGTCGTCTCGTGGCACTTCCTGCCGCTCCTGCTGAGCTACGCACGCGACCGCCACCGATTTCTCCTGTTCGGGGCGTCCCGACAGGTGACCAGCGAGACGCGAATCGAGCGAGCGGACACGCTCCTCGAATCGCTGTTGACGCTCGGGCCGACGTTCATCAAACTCGGTCAACTGCTCTCGACGCGCCCGGACATCCTTCCGCCGGAGTACGTCGACGAACTGTCGAAGCTTCAGGACGAGGTGCCACCTGCCCCGTGGGACGAAGCCGAGCAGGTCGTCGAAGCGGAACTCGGGCCGGTCGCACGACACTTCGACGAGTTCGACACCGAGGCGATAAGCGGTGCCAGTCTCGGACAGGTGTACGCCGCCACCATCGACGGCGAGCGAGTCGCGGTGAAGGTTCGCCGTCCCGGCATCGAGGAGTTGGTCGAAGCCGACCTGCGCGTCATTCGGTGGTCGCTTCCGATCCTCATGCGGTTCATCGGGCAAGCGCGAGCCTTCTCGCTGGAGAACCTCGCCGACGAGTTCGCCCGCACGATTCGACAGGAGATGGACTACGGTCGTGAGGCGTCGATGCTCGCCGAGATTCGGACGAACTTCACCGACGACGAGGACATCGAAATCCCGCAGGTCGTCGACAGTCACTCCGGCCCACGCGTACTCACGATGGAGTACATCGGCGGGACGAAAATAAACCGGGTCGCGGATTTAGACGCCCAGGGCATCGACCGTCACGAACTGGCCGAGACGCTCCAGCGCGCGTACCTCCAGATGATAATCGAAGACGGCGTCTTCCACGCCGACCCACACCCCGGAAATCTCGCGGTCCAGGATGACGGCACCATCATCTTCTACGACTTCGGGATGAGCGGTCGGGTCGACCAGTTCATCCAGCGGAAGATCGTAGACTTCTACGTCGCGGTCGCGAATCAGGACATCGACGGCATCCTGGACGCGCTCATCGAGATGGGCACTCTCAGCCCGGAAGCCGACCGGGCGACGATGGGGAAGGTGATGGAACTCGCCATCGAGGACGCTCGCGGCGAGGACATCGAAACGTATCGCGTCCAGCAGATAGTCGGACAGGTCGAAGACACCATCTACGAGTTCCCGCTCCGCCTTCCGTCGAATCTCGCACTCGTTTTGCGAGTGGCGACGGTCGTCGAGGGCGTCTGTGTCACCCTGGACCCCGAGTTCGACTTCATCGCGGTGGCGACGGAGTATCTGACCGAACAGGGCTACCGGGAGGAGTCCGTCAAACAGTATCTCTCCGAGACCGGCGACCAGCTCCAGGCGTCGGCCCAGTCCATCGTCCGGACGCCGCCGAAACTGGAGCGAGCGTTGGACCGCATCGACCGCGACGACCTCTACGCTCGCGTCGCCATCCAGGACGACAACGACGTGTTCGACCTGCTGGCGAAACGACTCATCTACGGCATCCTGCTCGCGTTCGGCGGCCTGACGACGGCGGTGTTGTACGTCGCCGAAGCGTTTCCCGCCGCCGCGGTTTCGGGCCTGATTTCGCTCGTCGTCACGGGTCTCCTCTATCGGTCGTTCCGCAAGCGGCGGGGGATTCGGGCGACGCCGCAGTTCACGCGACAGAACTTGCGGGAGCGCCGTGAGAGAGAGTGAAACAACACCTGTGTTACTGTAGTGCAGATACAGAAAGTCGATGAAGTGACGGTCGATATCAGTTGTCCACGAGACGGAAAGGAGGAGTAGCAACCCGGTTCGTGTTTTTGATTCACGGAGCGATAGCACACGGAGATTCGGTCGACTTGAAGGACACAAGTACGTCGACGTACCGTGATTGCCACGTTCCGTAGTTTTTCCACCGACCGCGACCAAGGTTCGGTATGCACATCGAACCCTTCGGTCTCGAACGCTGGTTCGCCGAGTACGAACACGAAGCGGACATCATGCTCGCCGAGAGTGGCATTCGGAGTCTCGACGCCGACCGTTTCGACCTCGACCCCGGAAAACTGGGCTACGTCATCCCGACGAACGGCGACCCCGAGTTCCGCGCCGAAGTCGGCGACCGCTACGACCGAGACGCCGACGAAGTGCTCTTTACCTGCGGCACGCAGGAGGCGAACTTCCTCGCGTTCCTGAGTCTACTCGCCGATGGCGGCCACGCAGTGATAGTCACCCCGACCTACCAGGCACTCCACGCGGTACCGGAGTCGATGGGCGAGGTGAGTCGGGTGTGGCTGGAACCGCCGGAGTGGGAACTCGACGTGGACGCCGTGGCAGACACGATTCGGGACGACACTCGCGTCATCGTACTGAATAATCCAAACAATCCGACAGGACGCTATCACCCACGGGAGAAAGTCGAGGCGCTCTACGACCTCGCCGAGGACGCCGGAGCCTATCTGCTCTGTGACGAGGTGTACCGCCTGCTCGCGGACGACCCCCTGCCCACGGTAGCCAGCATGGGCGAACACGGCATCAGCACGACGAGTCTGACGAAAGCCTACGGACTCGCAGGGTTGCGATTCGGCTGGCTGGTCGGTGCGGAGGAGGTCGTCGAGAGCGCGTGGCAGTGGAAAGACTACACGACCATCTCGCCCGGTATCGTCGGCCAGCACGTCGCGCGACAGGCACTCGGCGAACACGAAGACGAGATTCTGACCGAGAACCGCGAACTGGCGACGCGGAATCGGGACAGGGTGCGGGAGTTCGTCGAGTCGCACAGTCTCGACTGGTACGACCCGGTCGGCGTGAACGGCTTCGTCCGGATTCCGGATTCGTTCGAGGACGGCGAGGCGTTCTGTCGCGGCGTCGTCGAAGAAGAGAGCGTCGTCCTCGCGCCGGGCAATCTGTTCGGCTACGACCGATATTTCCGCATCGGATTCGGGCTTCCGGCCGACGAGTTGGAAGACGGGCTATCGCGGGTCTCCGCGTTCCTCGACCGACAGGGGTGATATGGACAGCGAGTCATGTCAGTACCCTCGTTCGCTAACTCATCTCTTTGAAGAGTCCGATGCCAAGTAGAACGAGACCAGTCAGGGCGATAGAGTAAAGGAGCTGTTTGTGCCTGAACGAAAACACTCCTTCGCTATACCGCCCCCAGAGATGATAGTATCGGCCCTCAACGCGCAGATATTCGCCAGAGACGAGATGATCACCGAAGAACGAATCCCCGACCCGCCAACTGTCCGAGAGGTTCGTTCGTTTCACGAGGAGGATGGGATCGTCACCCTGTCTTCCATCGGATTGCATCTGCCGTTCGGACGGAAACTGGTAACCGGCCTCGGACACCGTCTGACCGGCGGCGAGTTCGTACGCGACCTTTCGACACTCCGATGGCAGTTCGTCGACGTCGACTCCCTGCCAGTGTCCTGTAGCGTCTGGAGACTTCCCCTCGACTGGCTGTGCATAGTACGTTGCCTGATATTCGGTTACAGGGATACCGAAGCCGAGCAAGGCAACGACGAGAAAGAAGCCACCGATCAAAATCAGCAAACGGTTCGGGGAGAACACCACAGATCGAAGGGTCGACGCCAGTCGGCGGAGCATACTCTGCTATTGCTTGATCGACTACGGTTTATCTAACATGATAAATCATATATTATCCCGACGAACGTTTCTATCCATCTCTCGACTTTCCGGAGGTCATCCGTCCACCGACGGTCACCGACCCACCGTCGCGTTCCTGCGGAGACACCGATACGGCCACGGCTTCGACCGGAGGTGGCGTTGGACGGCCGACCGCGACGAGGCCGGGTTATGTCTCTTTACTGGCTTCGATGTACTCTTCGAGGAGGGACGGCAAGTCGCGTCCACGGAGGTAGCGCAGGCCGAAGTCCTCGGCCCAGTTGATGATGCCCGTGTCTTCGGTGACGACGCCCGCGTCGAGTTCTCGCGCGAGAATGAGCAGGTCGAAGTCCTCGCGAGAATCGAGGACCCCTCGGCGGAGCGTCGACCGGTACTCGCTCCGGAGGTCGGAGATGACGGAGCCGACGTCGGCTTGCCCGTCGTCCGATGCCTCTCGGACGGCCTTCTCGGAGACGCGCAGGCCCCGGTCGACACGACCGCTCATCTCGTGGATGAACCGGTAGACGAGTTCGGCGGGAATCATCACCTCAAAGCGAGCGGGGTTCTTCTTGATGACCCACGTTTCGAGTTTCGTGAGCACCGACTCTGCGACGTCGCGCTCTCTGAGTACTGCGGTGAGTTCGTCGTGAACCGAAGGCGGGATGTAACAGGATATATTGAGCGAGAGTTTCGCCGTGGCGATGGAATCGAGCAGGCGGTCGATAGCCGACTCGAGGTCCTCGCCCTCGTCGCGAATCTCCTCCGTGAGAAAGACGGACGTGTCGAGGACGAACCGCTGTTTGAGCGGATGTTCCGGCATGGGTGTCGATTCGTGTGCGATGGTAAAAGTTCTCGTATGTGAAACCAACGCTCGACATCCGTTCACTCGTCTCGTGTCGGAACTCCTGAGAAACATTCATTATCGTACATGACATAGCTTCCATTGTGGCGGGAGCCGCGAGGACTAATCGGACGGCCTACGACGATATCGGCGTAGGTGCGGGGCAAAAACCAAGCTGCCGGTAACACGGTACCGAGGTCAACGCTCCGACAGAGAACCGAAGCGACTCACAAACCGTCGATACAGACGGTTGTGAAGACCAAGTAACGGACGACGTGAAAACGGCGTTCGTGAAACTGGTGGAAGCCAGCTACGGTCGTACGAGTCGCGGAAAACGTCTCTCGTCCGGGTTCTAATCGCGGTTTCTGCACCATTCTCGGTTTCGAATTACACGCGCCATAGCGCGGCGTTTCCAAACGGTTTATACTACAGCGAACGCAAATCGGCGGTATGGCGAAAGAGCAGAAGGAAGTCCGTGAACTGAAAGAAGGTAACTACGTGATGATGGACGGCGCTGCGTGTGTCATCAAATCTTACAGTACGGCGAAACCGGGCAAACACGGCAGTGCCAAGGCCCGAATCGAAGGAAAGGGTGTGTTCGACGACAAGAAACGCAGTCTCAGCCAGCCGGTGGACGCGAAGATATGGGTGCCCATCATCAACCGAAAACAGGGCCAGGTCGTCAGCGTCGAGAGCGACACCGTCGCGCAGGTCATGGACCTCGACACGTACGAGACCATCACCATCAAGACGCCCGAGGGAATGGGTCTCTCCCCCGACGACCAGATAGAGTACCTCGAAATGGACGACCAGCGAAAGATCGTTCAGTAGATGTTTCCCGGGGCGTCCTCCGACCGCGAACGAGCGGACTTCGTGGTGGTGGGCGCGCCGCTCGACGTGTCCACCACGTTCCAGCCCGGCACGCGATTCGGTCCCGAACGAATCCGACGTTTCGCCCGGACGTTCGACGACTACGACCATCGCACCGGGCAGTTCTTCTCCAACCTCGCGGTACACGACCACGGCGACGTTCGCTCGTGGGACGACGCCGACGAGTACCTCGACTATCTCGAGGGCGTGCTGACCGACGTCGTCTGGGACGGTGCTATCCCGCTCTTGCTCGGCGGCGAACACACCGTCACGCTAGCGGGAGTGCGAGCGACCGAACCGGACACCTTCGTCTGTCTCGACGCTCACCTCGACCTGCGTGAGGAGTACGACGGTAACTCCCTGAGCCACGCGACCGTCACTCGGCACGTCCTCGACGTCGCCGACCACGCCATCATCCTCGGCGCTCGAACCGGAAGCGAGGAGGAGTGGGAGCGCGCCGCCGAATCGGACGTGACCGTCGTTCCGCCCGAAGCGGTGGCCGACTGGACCCCCGACTTCGACGGCACCACGTACCTCAGCGTCGACATCGACGGTGCAGACCCCGGTTTCGCACCCGGTACCGGAACCATGGAGCCGTTCGGACTCTCGCCACGGGAGATGCGCGATGTGGTTCGCGACGTCGCCGAAACGACCGACGTCGTCGGCTGCGACGTCGTCGAGGTGAACGACCGCGACGATGGACAAGCCGCCTCGCTCGGCGGGAAACTGCTTCGAGAGTTCGTCTTCGCACACGCCGTAGACGGGGAGAGCCAGAGCGAAGGTGACTGACGCGGTTCCGGTAGCGAATCCGTACCGTTTTTCCGGACGCTGCGCTGACCACGTGGCGCGGATTCGAGACGGTCGGAAACGACTGCTCGAAACGTCCGCTGAAAACTGGCCTCGCGAAGACGCCGACACTGATAACCCAGAGAAGCGAAAAGCCACACCACATGAGAGACGAAGCGGAAATTCGCGAACAGTACGAGTTCCTCCAGGAACACCTCGAGAGCGACGAGATGAACCACGAGAGCGTCCGACAGATGTTCACGTACTACAAGCGGGCGTTGGGATGGGTGCTCGAAGAAGAGCACATCTGATTTAATTCCGACAGCTCTCTCACAGCTATCGAAATCGTTACCTTTATAGTAATAGGCCGTATTGTTCCAGTTGACGCTTCGCTTTGGAGGGCCGAAGCGTCAGCGGGGACCAATTCAGGGCGGCAAGCGGTTCGCGGGGTCTTTTCGCCCCCGCGTATTCCGCTTTCCTTTCGAACCGATACTTCTGAACGGCAGTGTCTACTCTTTCCATACGAGAACACTCGACCGGCGCTCCGTTCGTCCTCGAAAATCACCTCTCAGACCTCGGACGGTCGTCGGTCCGTCGAACTCAGCACGTCCGTCTCCGGACTTCTCGAAGTCTCGAGCCGAGGTTATTCGATTTCGAACGACCCCTCCCCACTCTCTTCGCCTTCTTTCCACTCCAATTCGAACTCGACACTCATCTCGCTCCGTCCGCCCGAGGAAGTCTCTCGTTCGGCTTTCACTTCGAACACCGGACGAGCCGGCGGGTCCAGCGTGACGGTTTGGCTTCCTGCGTTCAGCGTAATCGCCTCCCCGCTTTCGAGCTTGTCAGCGACGGTTCGAAGGTAGGTGGCTACGTCGCCTCGACTCTGTGTCGCTTCCGTTTCGAATAGAACCTCTTCTGGCATACGTCTCTAGACGACGGCAACGGTGATAAGTGCAGTCCCCGATCGGCGGACTCGGGTTTCCGAGGGAGAGGACGATTCGCCGCGTAAATTTCGAAATTGTTACATTTATTCTATCTAGATAAATATAGGATATTCGACAATAAACGAGTTGACGGGATTCCAGCGCGACATTCTGTACGTTATCGCTGGTCACGGCGAGCCACACGGCCTGGCGATCAAAGAGGACCTGGAGAAATATTACGACGTGGACGTCCACCACGGTCGGCTGTATCCCAACCTCGACACCCTCGTCGAGAAGGGGTTGGTCGAGAAAGGCGAACGGGACCCGCGGACAAACTACTACGTGCTCACCGACAGCGGGAAAGACGAAATCGAGTCGCGGCGCGAGTGGGAAACACAGTTTCTCGAGTACTCGGACGAGTGAACGCGGTAGCAACGAAGCGCCGTCCGTAGTACGCTCGTTCGACGACCCGACGGCCGTCAGTCCGACGGCACGACGGGGTCGATGACGTTCACGCCGTCTTCTCTCCCCCCTGGCCGGAGCGTCGGGCCATACCGGACCACCAGCACGACGGCGACCAGAACGACGAAGGCCGTCAGTAGGCCGTAGCCGGTTTTCGTCGTGGCTCCAGTGACCCCGCCGACGGCGTAGTAGTTGATTACCGCGTTGGCTCCGGCGTGCAACACCATGGCCGGGAGGACGCTCCCACGCGAGACGTTGGTGAGCCACGTCAGCACGATGGACGTACCAGTGACCTGTGGCACGTACAGCCAGAACGGCATGTCGGACTGCACCGTTCCCGAGAAGACGAACAGTGGAAGATGCCACACCGCCCAGACGACTCCGATTATCAGCGCCGCTATCAGGGCGTTGTATCTGGACTGTAGCAGCGGCAGGAGGTAGCCGCGCCAGCCAGGTTCCTCTTGTCCGCCGCCGAGGAAGAAGATGAACACCAGAAAGATGGGGTACTCGTAGAGTGCGGGAAGCCGGTCCACTGTCGTGGCCCCACCGAGGACGAACGCGTGAACCCTGCTGGCGACGACGAGCGCCGCGATGGGGAACGCGAGCGCTACCAGGTAGTATCGCGGTCGAACTCGAAAGCGGAACACGCTCCTGAACCAGTCACCGAGGCTCTGCCCACGTGCCGCCAACAGGACGACGGCGGCAGCCATCGGGCCGAATCCGCCGCCGACGAACAGTAACGTCTTGAAAACGGGGGTGGACTCCGGTGTGACAGACCAGAGGCCGAACAGCGACCACGAGATGCCGTACGTGAGAACGACGTACGTCGCGACCCGGTGGCGTTCGAACCAACCGCTGAGAGAGGGAGACATATCCGAGAGATGGGAGGGAGGGAACTTAATTAATCGAGCAGACTCTCATCTCACGAGAACGTGTCGTGTACTGACGACACTCGAACGGCGATGCGGGTCCGGTGTCCGACTCGTTCGTCGCTGCTCTCCTGTCGGACTCGTTTTCGCCACTGCGCTTCGGTCACTTTCCGCTCTCGTCGCTCTCGCTCGGCGTCATCTCCGCCGGTTCTTCCGTCGGTTCCAATTCGTCGACGGTGGCTGGCGAGTCCCCGCTCTCGGTGGCCGGCGAATCCGCCGGGTCGTCGAACGCGGATAGAGACGGCTGCTGACCGCCCAGGTACGTCGGGTCGACCGCCCACGGCTGAATCGGCTTGCCTGCGATGAGTTCCGGCAGGACGACCTCGACGAAGTGGACGACGAGTACGAGTATCATGGGTCCGAGGAAGATACCGTACCAACCGAACAACAGCGGCCCGAAGATGTAGGCGAACATCACCATCCCAACGTGGAGGTTTCGGCCCGAGACGTAGGGTCGCAAGACGAGGTCGGGGATGGAGTCGACGACGACGAACGAGACGAGGGCGAATGCCACCGGAAACCACAACACACCTGCGTCGCGCAGTATCAGTGCCTCGACGCCGATGACGGCGGTCACCGGGAAGTAGACGAGTTTCATTCCCACGACCGGGATGAGACTGGCGATGCCAGTGAGCAGTCCGAGGATAGTCGGGTACGGGATACCCAGGCCGGCGGGCGCGACCATGTCGATGATGTTGTACGAGATAGCGCCGATGGTGCCCGTCAGGAAGGCGTTCAGAATGTTCCCGAAGAAGATGCTGTTGAAGTCGGTGTCGACGCGTTTGACGTACGCTTCGAGGACACCTTCGCTGTCCCCGAACGTTCGGTGGAACCAGCGTGAGAGTTTGTGGTCGTCACGAAGCAGATAGAACGCGATAGCTATCATCACGAACAGGTGGAGGACGGCGTTGCCGACGAACGCGACGTACTTCGTCGTCTCGCCGAACGCCTGTTCTATGAGTTTCGTGTTGCTCCCGTCTGTGAAGAAATCTCCGGGGTGTTGTGCGATGGTCGAGACGTTCGCGTACTGTCGAACCGACTCCGGGAGCGCCTCGATGGGCGTGTTCTGTACCACCGTCGAGAGTTCTTGGACACCGATGGCGAGGGTGTACACGAGGAGCAAAATCGCGGGAAGCGCGAGGGCCAACAGCGCGGTGGCAGCAGCGAGACTCGGCGGCCGGATAACCCGCCGTAACCGACGGTACACCGGTCGGGTCGAGTAGTAGAGAAAGAGACCGAAGACGAAGGTTCCGATGAACGAGTAGACGACCAAGAGCGTCGCGAGTCCCAGCGCCCCACCGGCGGTCCACCACGCGACGCGAGATTTGTCAATATTCCATCTGCCGCCCATACGGCAGAAGACTGGGCGCAGTGCATAAAGATTTCGTACACGGCGTGGCGGTGCCAGCAATCCTTTTACCCGGCGGAATATATAGTCTATAGAGTGCCTGGCTTCGAAGACGCGTTCGCGACGGCTACGTTGGACAGCCACGTGGTCAGAATCGCCATCGCGGGAGCGCTCGGTCTCTTTCTCGGTCTGGAGCGCGAGTGGTCACAGAAGTCCGCCGGAATCCGGACGTTCACCCTCATCAGCCTCCTCGGTGCGGCGTTCACCGTAATCGGCAAAGACGTCCTGCTCGCGCTCGGTGGTCTCCTCGTCATCGTGCAGGGGATTTTGCTCGCCGTACAGGGGCTGATGGACGACGACGAAGACACGGGACTCTCGCTCACCACGTCCGTCTCGATGCTCGTGACCTTCGGCGTCGGCGTGCTGGTCGCGGAGGGATACATCCTCGTCGGCGTCACCGTCGCCGTCGTGTCGTCGCTACTGCTGGTGTTGAAACGGGAACTCCACAGTTTCGCCTGGGGGATGTCGCGGGAAGAACTCCGTTCGGCGGCGGAGTTCGCCATTCTCGCGTTCGTCATCTATCCGCTCTTGCCACCGGGTGAAGTCGCGTTCGGTGGCGTCACCGTCAGTCCCCGTCTCATCTGGTTGATGGTCGTCACAGTCGCGGGTATCGGCATCGCCAACTACGCCGTCGTCGAGACGTACGGCGGGCGCGGCATCGCGGTGACGGGCTTTTTCGGTGGACTGGCCTCCTCGACTGCCGTGGTCGGAACCATGCTCGACCACGTCCGCCAGCGCCCGGAAGCCGCCTCCTACGGGGTCGCGGCCATCCTGCTCGCCGACGCCGCGATGGCGGTTCGAAATCTGGTCATCGCGCTCGCGTTCACGGCGGGCAATCCGGACAAGACGTTGTACGGGGCCATTCTCCCGCTGGGAACCATCATCGTCGGCAGCGTCGCTATCGCCGCCTACTCGGCGGACTGGTCACAGAAGATGGACATCGACCTCGACAGTCCGTTCTCGCTCCAGAACGTGCTCGGTTTCGGCGTCATCTTCCTGCTCGTCGTCGTTGGCGGGGCGGTGGCGAAGAGCCAGTTCGGCGAAACGGGCTTTTACATCACGGCGCTGTTGTCGGGACTGGTGTCGAGTGCTGGCGTGACTGCCTCGGCCGTCACCCTCTACAGCGGTGGTAATCTGAGCCAGCAGACCGCCGTGTTCGGTATCCTCCTCGCCACTGCGTCGAGCATCATCGTCAAGGCGGCGCTGACTATCTCCGCACCGAACCGACAGTTCGCCTACCGGGTCGCCGTCTGGAGTACGGTGCTGCTCGCCGGGTCTGGACTCACCGCCATCGTCGCAGTAATCTAGACGGCCGCACAACGAACTTTTTAAAATGGGGCTTTCCGTACGCGGGTGCATGAACCGTGACACGGCCGAACCTCGTGTTCGGGAGATGCCCGGTGAGAAAGCTCGGCAGTGGGCAGACTACCACCACCAGTTCGCTGCTCCGACGACGTACGTCTACGATTTCGTCTGGGACATCACCGAAGACGCGGAGGGACCGTTCTGCACCGACGTGGACGGAAACGTCCTTCTCGATTTCACGAGTCACGTCGCGGCTGCTCCGCTCGGGTACAACAACCCCAAAATCATGGACACGTTAAGCGAGTTGGACGTTCCCGACCCGACGAAAATCGCTGGGCAGGACTTCTACGCGTCGGGTGGGTGGCCGCCGGAAGACCCCGAGTTTCCCGGGCCGTCGCAGTTGATGGAGCGGCTCATCGACAGCACGAGCCACTACGACATGGACACCGTCTTCCTCTCGAACTCCGGCGCGGAAGCCGTCGAGAACGCCATCAAAATCTGTTACCAGCACCGAGGCCACCGCGCGTTCAACTTCGACGGCGCGTTCCACGGTCGAACCCTCGGCGCACTCTCGCTCAACCGCTCGAAAGTCGCACACCGAAAGGGCTACCCGGAGATTCCGGGTATCGTGGCCGTCCCCTACTGTTCCTGTGCGGGCGAGTGTGACTGTGGCTGGAAGACGAAGGGGCCGGGCGGCAACGTCATCGCCGACAAACTCGACCCCGAGCAAGGTATCATCGCTCCCGAAGAGGTTTCGTACATCATCCTCGAACCCCTCCAGGGCGAGGGTGGGTATCGCGTCCCGAACGACGAGTTCGTCGCGGACATCGCCGAGATTCGAGAGCGATTCGACGTCAAGGTCATCGCCGACGAGATTCAGTCCGGGATGGGTCGCACGGGCGAGATGTGGGCCATCGACCACCTCGACCTCGAACCCGACGTCATCACCAGCGCGAAGGCACTCCGCGTCGGTGCGACCATCTCCCGGTCGGACACGTTCCCGGAGGAGAAGGGTCGACTCTCCTCGACGTGGGGCGCTGGTGACGTGCTCTCCTCGCTGCAGGGCGTACTCACCATCGACGCGATTCGAGAACACGACCTGCTCTCGAACGTCGCCGAGCGCGGCCGACAGGCCCGAGAGATAATCGAGGACGCAGACCCCGCCTCCGTCACCGACGTTCGCGGTCGCGGCCTGATGCTCGCCGTCGAGTTCGACACCAAAGACCGCCGGGAGGCCGTCGTGGACGCGGCCCTCTCGCGGGGTCTCCTCACGCTCGGGTGTGGCTACAAGACCCTCCGCATTCTCCCGCCACTCGACGTGACCGAGCGCGAAATCGACCTCGGCATCAACCTCCTGCTCGACGCCATCGAGGACGTGGCGTAGGCGCTATAACCGCTCGTAGCGTCTAGCTTTCATGACCGTCACGGCAGATATGACGATTTCCGGCGAGCAGTTCGTACTCGGAACCGTGTTGCTCACCGACACTGACGTCCACGTCGAACTGGAACGGGTCATCCCCGCGTCACGACAGGTGCTTCCGTTCTTCTGGGCCGTCGGCACCGAGTTCGAGTCGTTCGAACGAGAAGTGGAGACGAACCCGCACGTCGAAGACCTCGTGGCGGTCGACCGGGGTGACGACCGGATACTCTACCGCGTCGTGTGGGGTGACGAAGTGGAGAGTCTCATCCACGGTATCGCGGCGGTCGGTGCGACCATCCTCGAAGCCTACGGTAACGGCGAGTGGCGATTCCGGCTCCGGTTCGACGACCACGCAGAACTCGCCGAATTCGACGATTACTGCGACGACCACGATATCCGGTACCGACTCGAACGGGTGATGACCGATACGAACGCCACCCGACAGGAGTTCGGGTTGACGCCCGAACAACGAGAGGCCCTCGTGCTCGCCGTCGAACGCGGTTACTTCGACGTTCCGAGGAACGCGACCCTCGGTGACCTCGCCGACGAGTTCGACATCTCACAACAGGCGCTCTCGGAGCGCGTCCGCCGCGCCGCCGGCACCGTCCTCCGAACGGTGCTCTTCGACAGCGACGAAGAGGACTTTTAATACTGGCTGTTATAACAGGCACTACCCCTATCGGAAAAACACCGTTTCTCTCGGACGACAGCCATGAAGAATCGACCACCATCCGGTAACGAGGCCGCTTCGTCGAGATCGCCTTCTCCGTCGCTTCGGAACGCAGCGCAGACGGTCGGACTGGACACGCTTCTCGACGTGCCACCTGAACTCCACGAAGCGCTAGCCAACGAGTCGCGTCAGGCCATCCTCGCTCGCCTCTCTATGGACGGCGGACGAGTGGGCATCCCCGAACTGGCCGAGCATCTCGGCGCAATCGGCGTCGAACGTGACGAGGTCGATGCACGCGCTTCCCTCCGGCACGTCCACCTCCCGAAGTTCGACGACTGCGGCCTAATCGAGTGGAATCGGACAGAAGGCGTGGTTTCGCTGGCGGTCGACTGAGAGTTAGAACTGATATCGCCGTTCGTCGTCACGCTGGGGAATCTGGTTGGCTCCCGTCATCTCCTCGAAGGTCATGCCTGATAGATACTCATCGTAGGTCACGTCGTAGGTGCCACGGAGGTGGAAATCGAGATTCCCCGTTTCGACCGTCGTCTGAAACAGCACGTGGACGGCGCGCCGAATCAGTTCGTCGGGTTCGTCGGGATCGAGGGCGGCGCTGAGCATGGCGAGTTCGTTGCGCGTCTCCCGGTCGAGCGACACGGTAAACTCCTCGTCGAACGTGGCGTACGCGGATTCGACGTCGTCCGTCAGGTCGTCTAAACTCATGGCCGGGAAATTGGACGGCGTCGGCATACCGCTTTCGCTCTAGAACTCCTCGCCGCAGTACCGACAGTCGTCCCTGCTGGCGAAGTTGTGGGCGCTACAGTGCGGACAGACGATGAAGTGTTGGGATTCCGGACTCGACTCTTGCGCCGACCGACCGCCGCGACGCTGGTGAAACGCCATTCCGATACCGGCGAGAATGAACGTCGCTCCGAGCGTCAGCCACGCTGCAGGATTGTGAGCGAAGACAAACGGCGCGATGGGGGCGACGATGATAATGACGCCGATGAGAACCAGCGTGGCGGGCCGGACGTGCATTCTCGTTGGATTGCGACGAACGGCCTATAAGCCTTCAGGTTACACGTTCTCCGTGACCCACGGTAACGTGGGTCGACCAGCGCGGTCGGTGGTGTTTCCGGCCCGTTTCACGACAGCAGTCAGTCGTTCGACGGAGGGTGTAGCGTCCGGTCATTTTCGACACCAGCGCGTCGCTGAGACAGGTCAGTCCCGACGTGAACCAGGGCCACGGGCCTGCTCGCAGGGAGAACGAGACACACGGACCGAGAGCGAAGGCGACACCGGGGAGGACGAACGTTCGCGGACACAGTCGCTGCTCTCGGCGGACGGGAGTACGGTTTCTCGTCTCCGAACCGCTATCGGTAAACCGTCCCCAGCCGAAGCGTCGACGATGACCGACACGGCGTGGTCACTTCCGGACGACACCGACGCGGTACGCGACGCCCTCGTCTCGTGGTACGAACACGACCACCGGTCGTTCCCGTGGCGCGAGACGGACGACCCCTATGCCATTCTCGTCTCGGAGGTGATGAGCCAGCAGACGCAACTCGGGCGCGTCGTCGACGCGTGGGAAGCGTTCGTAGACCGCTGGCCGACCGTTACCGACCTCGCCGAGGCAGACCGCTCCGACGTGGTCGGCTTCTGGACGAGCCACAGCCTCGGCTACAACAACCGCGCGAAGTACCTCCACGAGGCGGCAAAGCAGGTCGTCTCGGAGTACGACGGTGAGTTCCCCGAGACGCCGGACGACCTCCAGAACTTGCAGGGTGTCGGCCCGTACACCGCGAACGCTGTCGCCTCCTTCGCGTTCAACGAGGGCAACGCCGTGGTGGACACGAACGTCAAACGCGTCCTCTACCGGGCGTTCGACGTACCGGACGACGACACCGCCTTCGAGGAGGCCGCGAGCGAACTCATGCCGGCGGGCGAATCGCGCGTCTGGAACAACGCCATCATGGAACTCGGCGGCGTCGCTTGCGAGAAGACGCCCGCCTGCGACGCGGCAGGCTGTCCCTGGCGCGAGTGGTGTCACGCCTACGAAGTGGGCGACTTCACCGCCCCCGACGTGCCCACGCAACCGACGTTCGACGGCTCTCGGCGGCAGTTCCGCGGGCGCGTCGTCTCGGTGCTCAGAGAGTACGACGAACTCCCGCTCTCGAAACTCGGCCCTCGTGTCAGGGTGGATTACGGCGGCGACCACGGCGAGACGTGGCTTCACGAGTTGTGCTCGGACCTGGCCGACGACGGGCTGGTGGAGCTAGAAAACGACGGGGACGATAGCGGCGAGCGGGTCGTGCGACTGAAGCGGTAGAGAGACCGACTCGCCCCCGACGAGAGCCGACTACAAGCTATTTCGTCGTCTCACCCCTATCTCTCTCCATGACCGATCAGCCACACGTCGTCGCCATCTGCGGCAGCCTGCGGGACGAGAGCACCACTCGCTTCGCGCTCGAACGCGTCCTCTCGGGCGTCGAGAAAGCGGGCGGAACCGGCGAACTCGTCGACCTGCGCGAGTTCGACCTCCCGCTGTTCGACGCGGACGTTCGGGAGACTGGCGACGCCCCCGAACTGAAACGCCGCGTGCGAGAGGCGGACGCGGTCGTCCTCGGGACGCCGATGTACCACGGGTCGTACTCTTCGGTGTTGAAGACGGCCCTCGATTACTGCGGGTTCGACGAGTTCGAACACAAGACGGTCGGTCTGCTCGCGGTCGCAGGCGGGCGCTTTCCCATCACCGCGATGGACCACCTTCGGTCCGTCTGCCGGTCGCTCGACGCGTGGGTGCTCCCCTACGAAGCCGCCGTGCCGCGGGCACACAGTGCGGTGATGAACGGCGAGTTCACTGACGAGGAACTGGAAGACAGGGTCGTTGCGCTCGGACGGCAGACGGTTCGATACGCCCGAATCGAACCGTGTCCCGCGAGCTTCGAGAGCGAAGAAAACGTCGGCGCAGTCGAGTAGCCGTCCCGAGCGAACCATCGTACAGTGAAACTCCTCGGCGACGATACGAACTGCATCGACGGCAAATGGGTTTATCTCACTTCATAGACGACCCCGTATATGAGCATCATCGCGGATATCAGCGTTTCAGCACGGTCGTTCGCGTTGAGCAAGACGCTCACAGCCGTTCCGGAGACGACCGTCGAAGCGGAACGGCTCGCCACTCACAGCGCCGAATGGGTGATGCCGTTTCTCTGGACGACCAGCGACGAGCCAACGACGTTTCACGAGGTGATTCAGGACGATCCGACGGTCGAAACTGCATCGATCATCGAGGAAACGGAGGAGAGTACGTTGTATCAGGTCGTCTGGGTCGAGTCGTTCGTGGAACTCATCAACGAGATTATCGATCAAGACGCGACGATTTTAGAAGCGAAGGCGACCGGAAACGTCTGGAATCTGAAACTCAGGTTTGCCGAGAAACGTGACGTTTCGTCGTTCCGAGATTACTTCGCGGAACGAGGCCACGAATTCGAGGTCAATCACCTCTCGTCCCCGAAGTTATCACGCCAAGGCACGTTCGGACTGACCGAAGAACAGTACGATACGTTGATCACGGCCGTGCAGACGGGTTATTTCGACGTTCCACGTTCGACCACGAACGAAGAGTTGGCGGACACGCTCGGCATCTCTTCGAACGCCACGTCCCAGCGCATCCGACGGGCCTCTGCAAACCTCGTTCGGAACACGTTACTGCTCGATACCGGTGAAGAGTAACGCTTCGTGGACGAAAACCCGTCATTCTCTCATTGCTTATAAAAGCCGTTGATTTCGCGCCCGGTCATTTATCTTCGTAGCCAGGAGAGATTCCCCGTACAGTGATGAAGTCACCCGGATTATCACACAGTGGATGGTGTCCGACAGTCGAGCGAGCTCAGCTACTCCGGTACACGATGGACGCACACGTCGATTTTACCAGGAGTTGGATGCCGACCCACTTACGCGGGGTCGTCCGACTCGAAAAACGGGGTGCCAGCGACGTGGGATACATTCGGGACAGCTGCTGAACATCGGTTAACAAAAGAAGTGATATGGTTGGGACCCTCCTCGACGTCGAACTCCCGGCAGAGAATTTTGCGCTCGAACATACGCTGAACACGCTCGAGACGGTCACCTTCACCGTCAAACAAGTGGTGGTGTACAATCACGACAGCCTGATGCCGTACATCTGGGTAGGGACAGGAGACCGGGACGTGATCGAACGGGCGTTCGCGGCCGACGAGACCGTCGCTTCGTACCAACTCGTCGGCGAATTCGACACCGACTGCCTCTATCGGCTAGAGTGGGTCGATCGAATCGACGTGCTCGTCCGTGCTCTCGTCGAAGAGAACGGAACGGTACTCTCTGCGACTGGCAGGGACGATAGCTGGTCTCTTCGGTTCTTGTTTTCCGACAACGATTCGGTCAATCGCACACACGAGTACTGTAAGGAACGAGGGATCGATTTCGACGTTCACAAGGTCACGGAGTTTTCGGGCGAAGGGCCAGACCAATACGGACTCTCCAAGGAGCAACGGACGACGATACAACTCGCGTACGACCGCGGCTATTACTCGATTCCACGCGAGACGAAGGCCGAACAGTTGGCCGAGGAAATCGGTGTGACACATCAAGCGATTTCCGAGCGGCTGCGGCGCGGCCACAGTACACTCATCCAGAGCACACTGGTGAACGGCTACGGCACACCGACACCATCACGACTGGAATCGAGTTCCTCCGACGAAAAGGTTTTCCCAGACTCGTAGGTAACACGAACCATCGTAATCTCTTCGGTTAGTTGCATCCCGGCAGAGTCAGAGAGACGCTTCAGAGAGTACTGCGTGTGAGTACCACACGAGACCCTCTTTCGAGACGGTCGATTCGAATAAGCAACCCTTTTGACGCCGGATTGAGCGCAGTTCGGGTATGCACAAAATCACGAACAGCGGGTGGGTCGAGGTCATTACCGGCTGTATGTTCTCCGGGAAGACCGAGGAACTCCTGCGTCGGCTCCGCCGCGCCGAAATAGCGGGTCAAGAGGTCGCCGTGTTCAAACCGGCGCTGGACGACCGCTACGGCGATGGCACGGTCGGTTCGCACGACGGCGCGTCGTGGGAAGCGACAGTCGTGGAACCGGACGACGAGGGCGTCCGTGAGATTCCCGGACGACTGAACGGCGAGAAGGTCGTCGCTGTCGACGAGGCGAACTTCTTCTCCGCGGAACTCGTCGCGGTCTGCGAACGACTCGCCGAGGACGGCAGGCGCGTCATCGTCAGCGGCACCGACCAGACGTTCCGGGCCGAACCGTTCGACCCGCTTCCACAACTCATCTCGCTGGCGGAGTACGTTGAAAAGCTCCAGGCGATCTGCGCGGCGTGTGGTGAACCGGCGACGCGTAACCAGCGACTCATCGACGGCGAACCAGCACACGTCGACGACCCGACGATTCTGGTCGGCGAAAAGGAGTCCTACGAAGCGCGATGTCGGAACTGTCATACCCTCCGTACCGACTAGTAGAACCGTGACACAGTGGGTCGAGAATCCGACGGGCGGGCGCGACCGCGGCCCGCAGGCTATCGTCCGTGCGTGGGTCGAGGTGCTCGTTCGCCCCCGGCGATTTTTCGACGTGGGCGTCGCACCCGGCGACCAGGCACCAGGGATGGTGTTCGGTGTCCTCGTGACGCTGGTCGAGGTCGCCTCGCGGATGACGTTCGGCGGGTTGGTCGTCGGTGATATCGCGGGCGGACCGCTTTTCACGAACGTCCTCGCGCTGGTGCTGGTCGTCCTGTTCGTCGCACCCGCCGTACTCCACCTGACGGCGGCGCTTCAGACGGTCTTGCTGATGGTTTTCGTCCCCGATCGGGCGGGCATCAGCGAGACGGTGCAGGTCATCGGCTACTCGGTCGCCCCCTGTCTGTTCGCGGGTCTACCCGTTCCCGAACTGCGCGCTATCTGCACGCTGTACGGAGCGGTGTTGCTCGCCGTCGGCGTGAGCGAAGTCCACGGGACGTCGCTCCTCCGGGCCGTCGTCGTGACCGCGATACCCTCGGCACTGGTGTTCGGCTACGGGTTCCGTGGGTTCGGTGCACTCGTCTCCGTTTTCCCCGCGCTCGCGGACGCCGTCCCCTGGTAATTAAAGCAAGGACACCGTATCGATGGTATGCTCAACGTGCGCATCGACGATTTCATGGTCGAACTGAAAGATGGGGCAATCAAAAACGTCGGACCGTCGAACAAGACGGGGTCGGCGAAACTGTTCGACGTCGAGTCGGCAGAGGCGCGCGAGTTCGGCGACAAGCGCGTCAAACTGGTGTTCGAAGACGACGAGGGCAACGAAGTACAGGTGGCGCTCTTCCCCGAACACGTCCGCAGAATCGCAGCAGACATCGAGATGCTCGAAGACGATAGTCCCGTCTTCGAGTAACCTCCGACGAGGTTCTTCCTTCGCGTACCGTCAGACGGTCGCTTAGTTCGATTCGTTAGGGGCACAATAATAATACCATGTTACGTCGTAGCATGGTTTGCGGAGCATGTCCACGATAACAGACCCCGAAGTGACGGAAAACCCTTCCAAAGACGACCGAGAGCGCGAACTGTCCACGATATCGCTCTCGACCCCGATTCGGTTCGTCGGCTTTTGGACTGCGGTCGCGCTTCCGTTTCTCTACCTCCCGTTGCTAGCGACAGGCCTCGAAACGACCGGACAACGCCAGACGTTCGTCTTTCTCTTCGCGTTGAACGTCGTCGCCCTCGTCGTCGGCCGCCGCTATCGAGAGACTTAACCCGACGCTAATATCATAGTCATACGTTAACACAAGGCACATATATTTCTTTAGTGAGACTATAACTATGGTGGTTAGCCCCTTGAGGAGTCAGTATGTCCCAGTCAGCGATGACTGTCGGCTGCCCCCACTGTGGGAACGCCTCGACGGTCGATATGGTAGAGCGGGACACCCGCCACCCCGACGACAAACGGCTGAAAGGAAGACGAGTAGACTGTCATCACTGCGGTGACGACTTCTCGTTTTACTACTACTGACCGGTGACTCCGGTCGATCGCGCTCGATTCGGCGAGAAGATTTTTCGAGGTTCGATGCCGTGAGGTAGTAACTACCGACCACGTGCAGTTCCGCGTCCGGAGCGACCCGCATCGACTCGTCGGAAATCGACCGAAGACGAGACCGACGAGTCGCCGGTCGAATCCTCGCCGAGACGCTTTTCGTTCTCTCACGAAGGTCGAGAACGCCGCCAGGATTTCGACAACCGTTTTAGGCCGGGCCTATTTTCTTCCAGTATAAATGGGTAACTGCGTCATTTGCGGGGCGTCTGCCGACGGCGACATCTGCGCCAGTCACGAGCAAGACGTCCTCTTCGAATTCGAAGGTAACCGCCCGGACCAACTCGTTCCGGGGCGATACTACAGAGGTACCGTCGACGGATTCGCCGACTTCGGCGTCTTCATCGACATCGGCAGCCACGTCACCGGCCTGCTCCACAAAAGCGAGCTAGACCGCAGGTTGGAAACGCTCGACTGGGACCAGGGTGACACGGTGTACGTCGAAGTGCTCGGCGTCCGCGACAACGGCAACGTCGACCTCGGCTGGTCGATTCGCCAGTCGGAACGCGAGTTCCGTGGCAAACTCGTCCACGACGGCGAGAACTCGTATCTCCCCGACGAACCGGCCGAGTCCGAACGATCGAACGACGACCAGACGAACGACGAACGACCGGCCCCCGAGCAATCGTCGTCGAGCGAGTCTCGAGACCCGCCAACGACGACCGACGGGTCCGGAACTGCGGTCGGAAGCGCGACCATTCCCGAGCACGAAGAGCCACCGGAGCGCGTTACCATCGAGACCCTCGGTGACCGCGTCGGCGACCGCGTCCGAATCGAAGGTGAAATCGTCGGTGCGAGTCAGACTAGCGGCCCGACCGTCTTCGAAGTCCGCGACGAAACCGCCGTCGTCGACTGTGCCGCCTTCAAAGAAGCTGGCGTCCGCGCGTACCCGGAAGTGGACACCGGCGACGTGGTTCGACTCGTCGGCGAGGTCGAACTCCGGAACAACGAACTGCAAGTCGAGACCGAACACCTGGACGCGCTCACCGACGACGAGGAAGCCACCGTCCACGACCGATTGAGCGAAGCACTCGAAAGCGAGGCCCAGCCTGCCGACGCCGAACTCCTCGCCGACGATTCGCTGGTCGAGTCGATCCACGAGGACATCCGAGACGCCGCCGGGGCGATTCGCCGCGCAGTCATCGAATCCCGTCCCGTCATCGTCCGGCACAACGCGACCGCCGAGGGCTACGTGGCCGGAGCGGCACTGGAACGTGCCGTTCTCCCGCTGGTCCGCGACGAGCACGCCCGAAGCGACGCGCAGTATCACTTCTTCGACCGTCGACCCCTCGAAGGCGGCTTCTACGACATGGAAGACGCGACGAAGGACGCGACGACCATGCTCGACAACCGCGCTCGACACGACGAGAAGCTCCCGCTCTTCGTGCTCGTAGACGCCGGAAGCACGACCGAATCCAGCGACGGTCTCGACCTGGTCGACATCTACGGCGCACCGCACGTCGTCATCGACACGCAGTATCCCGACGAGGAGGTTACCGAGTCGGCATCCGTCGTCGTCAACCCGTTCCTCGGCGACGCGGACGAGAGCGTCCCGGCGGGCGTCCTCGGTGCGAACGTCGCGGCCCACATCAACACCGACGTCCGCGAGGACGTCGCTCACCTCCCCGCCGTCAGCTACTGGGAGGACACACCGACCGAGTACGTCGAACTGGCAGAAGACGCAGGATACGACGAAGCACACGTCACGGCCCTGCGCGAGGCAGTCGCGCTCGAGGCCTACTACCAGTCCTACGAGGACAAACGCGAACTCATCACCGACCTGCTCTTCGAGCACGCCAAACGCGACCTGGCCGAGCACATCAGCGAGCAGTTCCGGAAGAAACTCGACGACGAACTCGACACTGCGGAGCCGAACCTCTCCGTGCGCGGCGCGAACGGCGTCACGTTCACCGTCCTCGACACGGACGCCTACACGCACCGCTTCGACTTCCCGTCGACGCCCGTCCTCCTCGATGCGCTCCACCGCCACGACATCACGGGGCGACCGGGCGGCCCGAACGTCACGCTCGGCCTCGCGGAGGACGAGATTCACATCCGAAGCGACGCGGCGGTCAACGTTCGCGACATCGCCGACTCGGTTCGAGAGCGCGCACCCAACGCCGGCATCGTCCCCGTCGGCACGCGCGACGGGAAGTTCGAGTTCCTCCGCGGCGAGCGCGAGGCGGCACTGGACGCGGTCATCGAGTCCGTCAGCGAACACGTGAACTGACCGGCTGAACGTTTCTTTTTCGGGATGTACTGAACTGTACTGATTTGTACTGGCGGCTGTCCATGGCGTTGTAACAGTCGTTACTGTTCGAGCGCACGCTCGTTCACGAGGAGAGCGGGATTGTGGCGTGTGAATTGTATGTCAATAACCGTGAGACTAGCTGACGCTTGAACAAAGCCACGCCCTCACTCGGTCGCTCTCTCGCAGCCGCTTTGCGGCTGCTCCGTCGTTCCCTCGTTCGCCCGTTGCCACCAGGCCCGCCAGTGGCTGGTGGGCCCGCCACCGGGAGCTGGCTGACGGTTTACGCCAGAATTCGGAAGACGATCAACCGTCGAAAGCGCCTGGTCGGCTTAGGATTGGCCGGGCCTGCCATGGCAGGCCCGGCCTGCTGTCTTGGTGTCTTGAAAACGCTCCGCGTTTTCAACGGCAGGGAAGAGCTTGTCTCTTCCCGTGGCAACGGGCGAGTGAAGGAGAACGAGTGGCGAAGCTACGAGTGACTGACTGAGCGAGGGCCGGGGGAAATCGAAGATTTCCTCGGCCACGGAAGAGCTCCCCTCTTCCGTAGGCGTGGCTTTGCTCAAGCGTCAGCTAGCCTCACGGTAGTCTCACCTTCGTCGTCGCCCACTCATCGAAAAAACTGTTCCACTCATCAGGTTCGACTCCAAATCGTTCGTAGACGACACGCTTATCCGACAGAACCAACCAGATACGACGTAATGAGCACCGAGACGCCGGACGCCACGGAGACGGAGGCGTTCGAGCAGGTCTGTGAGGACCTCGTCAAGCGCATCCTCGCGGGCGAAATCGAACGCGACGACGTGGAGCGTGCGAAACTTGACGCCTGCTCGGAGCACTCGGCACCGAAAGTGCCGAAGAACTCCGAGATACTCGACTTCGCGCCGAACGAGCGCCGTGAGGAGCTGGAAGCGGTGCTCCAGCGCAAACCGGTTCGCACCGCGTCGGGCGTCTCGCCGGTCGCCATCATGACTAGCCCGCACCAGTGCCCGCACGGGAAGTGTCTCTACTGTCCCGGCGGACCGTCGTCGGAGTTCTCCTCCTCTCAGAGCTACACCGGCCACGAACCGGCGGCGGCGCGGGGCGTACAGAACGATTACGACCCTTACGGACAGGTCACGCTGCGACTCGAACAACTCCGCGAAATCGGCCACCCCGTCGACAAGGTCGAACTCATCCTGATGGGCGGGACGATGACCGCCCGGAGCCACGACTATCAGGAGTGGTTCGTCAAGCGCGCCCTGGAGGCGATGAACGACTACGACGTGGACAAGGAACCAGAACCGGCGGAGGGCGAAAGCTTCGCCCAGAGTCCGGAGGAGTACGAGTTCCGCTATCTGGAGGACGTCATCGCCGAGAACGAGACGGGCAGCGTGCGCAACATCGGCACGACGTTCGAGACGAAACCCGACTGGTGTGACCCCGAGCAGATAAACCGGATGCTCGACCTGGGCGGGACGAAGGTCGAAGTCGGGGTACAGACCACCTTCGAGCGCATCAATCGCGAGATGCACCGCGGGCACGGCGCACAGGCCTCCATCGAAGCCAACCAGCGCCTTCGGGACTCGGCGTTCAAAGTCGGCTTCCACATGATGCCCGGCCAGCCGGGTATGTCGAAGGAGATGTGTCTGGAGGACTTTCGGTGCATCTTCGAGGACGAGAAGTGGAAACCCGACTACCTCAAAATCTACCCGACCCTCGTGGTTCGCGGCACCGCGACCTACGATTGGTGGTACCAAGACGAGTACGAACCCCTCCGCAACGAGGAGGCCGCCGAACTCGTCGCCGAAATCAAGTCGATGATCCCGAAGTACGTCCGCCTCCAGCGCGTCCAGCGCGACATCCCCGCCGACTTCATCGACGCCGGGGTGTGGAAGTCCAACCTCCGCCAGCTCGCGCGCCAGAAGATGGACGACCACGGCTGGACCTGCGACTGCATCCGCTGCCGCGAGGTCGGCATGAACGACCAGGACCCCGAATCGGTCGAACTGGACGTGATGACCTACGAGGCCGCCGGGGGTACCGAACACTTCATCAGCTTTGAGGATTTCGACAACGACCTCCTCGTCGGCTTCGCTCGGCTGCGCTTCCCCGGCGACCCGGTGCGCCGCGAACTCGATAACGCGGCGCTCATCCGCGAACTCCACGTCTACGGGAGCGAAGTGTCGGTCGGTTCCGAGAGCGAGGACAGCCAGCACCAGCACCGCGGCTACGGACGTCGCCTGATGGAGAAAGCCGAGGAACTCTCGGCGAACGCAGGATTCGACAAGGTAAGCGTCATCTCGGGCATCGGCGCACGGGAGTACTACCGAAACAAACTCGGCTACCATCAGGACGGTCCCTACGTCAGCAAGCGCGTGTGAGGGACGTTCGCAGTTACTGGAAGTAGGAAGGGGCGATAGAATCGAGTCTCCGAACTTCGACCCGAAAAATACTATCGAACTCGGTAGCGGTGACTCAGCCCTGTGCAGGAACGGCTTCCACGTCGTAGTCTTCGGTGAGCGACTTGAGTTCGTCGAGGGCCTCCTGTTCTTCGCGCAGGTTCGCTTCGAGGAGGTCGGCGGCCTCGTCGTGGCCGAGTTTGTCGGCGATGAACGTGAGGTTACCGTACGCGGCGATTTCGAAGTGTTCGGTCTTCTCGGCAGCGGCCACGTCGAACAGATTGTGGACGTTCTGTTCCGGGTCGCTTTCGGTGAACTCCTCGTGGTCCTGGACGAGCCCGTCGAGGGCGTGGACCGTCTTCTTCTCGGGCGACTCGCCGATCTGGTCGAACACCGTTTCGAGGCGGTCGACGTGCTCTTCGGTCTCCTCCCGGTGTTCGCGGAAGGCGTGTTCGATGTCGTCGTGGTCGACCTCGCTGCTGAGTTCGTCGAGTACGTCGAGCAGTTCGTTCTCGACGTAGTACATCTCTTTCAGTCCCTCTTCGAACAGGTCGTTGAGCGTGTCTCCACTCATAGCATCCAAAGCGATGGCCGCGATTTCAGTAAACAGCCATGTTGCACACGCAACCTGCTTTAACGGTGTATTGCCGAACCCTACGACGCTGGTCGCGTTGCACAGATTTATGAAGGAGAAGGAAAAAGGAATATACGCCGAGGTACGACGCTTTTCTCGTCGTGTGTCGGCATTGGGACTGTGCGCCATCTCGTGGGTTTGGTCGGAACCCACACAGGCTTCCGGAAGCCGCATCCAACCTCGTCGTCTCGCCTCGTCTTCCACCCTTCGAACTCGGCTATCCACCTTCTAGACCGTTCTCACGGGAATCGAAGCTCAGTCACGGACCGTGCTGACGAACGATTTGCCGAAGAGGAACGCTCCGAAGACGACGAACGCGAGCGGTATCGACGCGCCGTCGTCCGGACCAGCCAAGAGAAACGTAATCGAGGCCGCTCCGAGTACGAGACCGAACGTAACCAGGTCGTCTCTATCCATAGTTGTAGTCGCTCCCTCCTGCTAATAAAAATACGCTCACCTGCTGGCAGACGAACACGACAGCACCCTGTTGTGCGTCTCTTCGTTCTCGGTGAAAAACAAAAGTAAGAAGCTACCTCGCTACGCTCGGCGTTCCTTACTTTTCCTCTTCAGTCTTGATGTCCGCCGACAGTCCCTGTGCCATCTTGATATCTTTCGAGTTGTTCATCGTCCACGCCGTACGCTCCGTGACGGCTTCGATGGCTTCGCGGGCGCTCGGATAGCCGTTGCCGGACTTCTTCACGCCGCCGAACGGGAGCTGGACCTCCGCGCCGATACACGGCAGGTTGGCGTACGCCAGGCCGAGGTCGGCGGTATCGCGGAAGTAGTTGATCTGGCGGTAGTCCTCGCTGACGATGGCACCGGCCAGTCCATAGGGGGTGTCGTTGTGGATATCGACTGCTTCCTCGATGTCGCCCGAGTACTTGAGCAGGGCGACATGCGGGCCGAATACCTCTTCTTTGATACAGCGGAGGTCGGTGTCGTAGTCGATTTCGTAGACGAACGGGCCGACCCAGTAGCCGTCCTCGTGGCCCTCGGGAATCTCGTCGTCGTCGAGTTCTTCGCGGTCGACGAGCACGTTCGCGCCTTCTTTGCGGGCAAGTTCGTTGTACTTGCCGAACTTCTCGACCTGTTCTTCGTTGACCATCGGCCCCATGAACGTGTTCTCGGAGAGCGGGTCGCCGACGGAGATGCTCTCGGCGAGTTCGACGTATCGCTCTTTGAACTCGTCGTAGACGTCTTCGTGGACGATGAGTCGTTCGCTGGAGACACAGCGCTGGCCCGTCGTCTTGAACGAGGACATGATGGCGCTGTGGACGGCGATGTCGAGGTCGGCGTTCTCGGTGATGACGATACCGTTCTTGCCACCCATCTCACACGCCGCGAGTTTGCCGGGTTCGCCGCCGACTTTGCTCGCAATCTTGTGACCGACTTCCGAGGAACCGGTGAACAACACGGTGTCCACGCGCTCGTCTTCGACGATGGCGTTCCCGGCGTCACCGAAGCCCTGGACCATGTTGAACACGCCGTCCGGGACGCCCGCGTCCTCGAACATCTCGGCGACGGTCTGACCACACCACGGGGTCTGCTCGGCGGGTTTCCAGACGACGGTGTTGCCCTCGACGAGTGCGAGCGCCATGTGCCAGAACGGGATGGCGACCGGGAAGTTCCACGGCGTGATACAGCCGACGATGCCGCGCGGTTTTCGCCGCATGTAGGCGTCTTTCGCGCCGATTTCGCTCGGAACGACGTCGCCGTGCGGGTGACGGGCGTTGCCCGCGGCCCACTCGACCATGTGTGCGGCCTCGACCACGTCGGCTTTCCCTTCGGAAATCTCCTTGCCGCACTCTTTCGTGATGATTTCGCCGAGTTCGTCCGTTCGCTCTTTCAGTTCGTGGTAGATGTCCCACAGGTGCTCTGCGCGGTCGATGTACGAGAGGCTCGCCCACTCGTCTTCGGCTTCCTCGGCCGCCGACAGAGCGGCTTCGACGTCCGCTGGCGTGCCACGGCGGAACTCGCCCAGCGTCTCCTTCGTCGCCGGGTTGACGCTGTCGAACGTCTCGTCTCCCTCGCCGTCGTGCCACTCGCCACCGATGTAGTGGCCGGACACTTCCTGGCTGGCTTGTTGACTCATATCTTCGGAAAGAACTCGAACGGGTACGCTAAAAAAGACTCCCAATTCAGAGCGACTGACCCTCGTCGTTCACTTTTCGACACGTCCTCGACGGGTCGATTACGGTAACCGACCGAGAACGGGTTTAGACGACCGATTAGCTGGCTTCTCCGGCTTCCCTGTCGGCCAGTTTCTCTATCTCCCCTTTCACGCTGGCCGCGTCGAAGTCGTGGTCGGGTCGCATGTTCACGAAGTCCAGAAACTCGCGTGCGGCGAGTAGTTCCTCGGCGGTGTAGTGTTCACGGGCGGCCACGACGGCGTCAAGAGCCCCGATGAGTGGTGCGAGCGACCCCAGCGCGCAGGCGAGGTCGTACGACCGGGCTTCGTCGATTCGCTCTTCGTTGACGCTCGTCGCGTCGATGAAGTAGATTTCGTCGTTCGCGACGAGCACGTTCTCCCCGCGCAGGTCGCCGTGCGCGAGGTGGTTGTCGTGCATCCGCGAGAGGGATTCGAACAGTTCGGGCGCGAACTCGCGCACCTCCGTCTCGGGCATCTCCTCGAACGTCTCGAAGTCGGGGAGATACTCCATCACCAGCACACCCAGCCCGTCGGCTTCGAACGCTTCTATCGGCGCGGGAACGTTCAACCCGATTTCGCGCATCTCGCGTGTCGCTTCGAGTTCGTGTCTCGCCATCTCCTGTGGCCCGTCGAAGTGTTCGAAGAAACCTTCCGTCCCGCTGGAGAACGCCCCGAGATTCCGGACGCTGGTGAAGAGAGCGTGGACCAGCGAGTTCTGTCCCGACGTAATCTTGACGAACCACTGGTCGTCGACGACGCAAGGCGTCGAGAGCCAGTTGTCCGCGTCGATGAACTCGACGTGAATCTCGTCCCGGTCGTACCGCTCTGCGAGTTCGCGGAGCACCCGTTCGAGCCGCGACCACTCGATAGTGCCGCGCACCAGTTGCCGGAAACCCATCACCGATTCAAAACGCCGGGAGCACATAAATCGTTCCCGGCCCACGGCGGGCTTCGCTGTCTTTATAGCCAAACCCGCGTAAAAATCCACTATGGATTTCAACCTTCCTGACGAGCACAGGATGGTACGGGACACCGTCCGGCAGTTCTGCGACGAGGAGATCGAACCGGTCGCTCAGGAGATAGAGAACGAACACCGATTCCCCGAAGACATCTTCGACCAGCTCGCCGACCTCGACATGATGGGCGTCCCAGTCAGCGAGGAGTACGGCGGTCTCGGTGGCGACCAGTTGATGTACGCCCTCGTCACGGAGGAACTCGGTCGCGTTTCCGGCTCTATCGGTCTCTCGTACGCCGCGCACATCTCGCTCGCCTCGAAGCCCATCGAACTGTTCGGCACGGACGAACAGAAAGAACGCTGGCTTCGCCCCCTCGCAGAGGGCGAGTACCTCGGCTCGTGGGCACTCACCGAACCCGGTTCCGGGTCGGACGCAAGCGACATGGACACCACGGCGGAGAAAGAGGGCGACGAGTGGGTCATCAACGGCACGAAGCAGTTCATCACCAACGCCAACGTCGCCGGAAGCGTCCTCGTCAAGGCCGTCACCGAACCCGGCGCGGGCTACGACGGTATCTCGACGTTCATCGTCGACCCCGAGGAGGACGACGGCTTCGAGGTCACGACCGTCTGGGACAAGATGGGTCTCAACGCCTCGCCGACCTGCGAGATTCAACTGGATGACGTGCGCGTTCCCGACGACCGCTTGCTCGGCGAGGAGGGGGACGGCTGGGAGCAGACGAAGAAAACGCTGGACGGCGGACGCATCAGCATCGCCGCGCTCTCGACCGGTATCGCACAGGGCGCGTTCGAGGCTGCCAAATCCTACAGCAAAGAGCGCGAACAGTTCGGCCAGCCCATCTCGCAGTTCGACGCCATCCGGAACAAAATCGTGGACATGGACCGCAAAATCGAACGCTCGCGTCTGCTCACCCACAAGGCCGCCTGCAAGTACGACGAAGGCCACTCCGTCACCCACGAGAGCGCGCTGGCGAAACTCGACGCCAGCGAATCCGCCCGTGAGGTCTCCGAGGACGCCGTGCAGGTGCTCGGCGGCTACGGCTACACCGAAGATTTCGCCCCGCAGCGGTTCCTCCGCGATGCCAAGTTGATGGAGATAGGCGAAGGAACCAGCGAGATTCAACACCTCGTCATCGGTCGGGAACTCGGACTGTAAAAACAAACGCTCGTTAGTACGTCGGACTCTCTTCTCGTTCCCCGTCGCGCTTGTTCACCACGCGCCCGAAGACGAACAGTGCGTCCGACAGCCGATTCAGGTAGGTCACGGCGTCGTCGTTCACGTCTTCCTCGCTCGCCAGCGCGACTGCGCGGCGCTCGGCCCGACGGCAGACGGTTCGAGCGTGGTGGAGGTTCGCGCCCGCCTCGCTCCCGCCGGGGAGGATGAAGGAGGTGAGCGGGTCCAGTTCCTCGTCGTAGCTGTCCATCCACGATTCGAGCAGGTCGGCGTGGTCTGCATCGATTCGTGGGTCGTCCTCGTCCGGTTCCGGATTTGCGAAGTCGGCCTGCACGACGTGGAGGTGGTTTTGAATCTCGCGCAGGTGGTCGTCCACGTCGTCGTGACCCGTGGGTCGGCATCGGCCGACGAGGGCGTTCAACTCGTCTACCGTGCCGTAGGCCTCGATGCGCGGACTCGCTTTCGAGACGCGCGACATGTCCCGCAGGTCGGTCTGGCCCGCGTCGCCGCGTCCGGTGTAGATTTTCATGCGAGCGATTGCTCCACGTATCGGACGATGTTGTCGCTCTCGGCCATCGTGACTCCGCCGTCTTCGTCCACGAGCACGGGGACGGCACGCTGACCGCTGACGCGTTTGACCTCGTCTCGCTTCGAGTGCAGTGGCTCGACCCACTCGGTTTCGTACTCGACGCCCGCCTCGTCCAGCGCGTCGTGGACTCTCTCGCAGTACGGACACCCATCGAGCGAGTACAGTGTTATCGAACGCATGGCCGGACAATAGAACGCGACGGTAAAGTAAGCTATCGTCCCAGTTTCCACGAGGGATGTTTCGGTCTCGTTTTCAGTATTTCTTATATCTCGTCACGTCGTACCGAGGGGTATGGTGGGAGACGACAGCGCGCGACGAAGCCGACCGGAAACCGAAGGAAGCTACGGAATCCCCGAGAGCAGAGAGGGGATGCTCTCGTGGGGGTTCGTCCGCGAGCAGATGGCCGGCGACCAGAACTACTGGATTGCGACGACGCGTCCGGATGGCCGTCCGCACGCACGCCCCGTGTGGGGCGTCTGGGTCGACGATACGTTCTACTGTGGCGGTGGCGAGAAGACCCGCTGGGTGCGCAATCTGACGAACAACCCGGCGGTGACCGTCCATCGGGAGAGCGGCGAGACGGTCGTCATCCTCGAAGGCGTCGCAGAACGAATCGACGAGGCAACCGACCTTCGCCTCGCAGACCGGGTCGATGCCGCTTACGAAGCGAAGTACGGAATCGAACACGGGACGCCGTTTTTCGTCGTCCGTCCCGATGTCGTCTTCGCGTGGAGTGATTATCCGAACGACGCGACGCGGTGGGAGTTCGAGTGAGCAGGGAAGCGCACAACTTCGGAGTTTAGCCGGGTGATGCGTGCCTTCTTTTCACGCTACTTGCGATGAATTGGGCCACGTCTGCTGATTCTCCACTCGAACAATACCCCACATTCCTTGCCGGTAGGCACGCATCAGAACCCCATCCTCCGAAGGTCTGGGAAGCGATAGATTACGAATTCAATATAGCAATATATCGTTTATTTTTCGCCGCCTTCTGTCGGTTTCCATCCACGGGTTGATACTCACTCAGGTCGAACAGGTAGCATGACCCGCGCACAGGAGTTGGTCGAGTACCTCGCGGGGGTCGAGTCGCTCGCTGTCGTTTGTCACGACAACCCCGACCCGGACTGTATCGCCAGTGCGCTCGCCCTGTCGGTGATCGCCGAGGAGAGCGGCGTCGAAGTCATCGAGTTGTTCTACGGAGGGACGGTTTCACACCAGCAGAATCGTGCGTTCATCAACCTCCTCCACGTGAGCTTAGAACACACGGAGACGTTCGACGTCGACGATTTCGACCGCGTCGCGTTCGTCGACCACGCGACACCCTCCGGTCACACTGAACTCGACTCGGTCGTGCCCGACATCGTCATCGACCATCACTCGACCGAGACACCGAGCGGTGATTTCGTCGATCTTCGCACGGAGTACGGGGCGACGGCGACCATCCTCGTCGAGTATCTCGACGAACTCGACATCGAGGTGAACGTCCAACTCGGTTCTGCACTGTTGTTCGCGCTCCACCGCGAACGAATCGACTTCATCCGCGAGCCAACGCCCAAAGAGTACGCTGCCGCGCTCCACGTCTGTCGGCAGGCCGACCTCGAACTGCTCGAAGAACTGTACGGTGCAGCGTTCTCCCCGTCGACGGTCGACGCCATCGGCGAAGCGATTCGGAACCGCGTCCAGCGCGGTGCCACCCTCGCTACCCTCGCTGGACGGACGAGCGAGCGCGATTCGCTAGCGCAAGCCGCCGACTTCCTCCTGAACGTCGAGGGCGTGAACACGGTGCTCGTGTTCGGGGTCGTCGACAGTGCCGTGGAGATGAGCGCTCGCTCCATCGACCCACGAGTTCACGCCGGGAACGTCCTCAAAGAAGCGTTCGACGACGTCGGAAGTGCGGGGGGACACGCCGACATGGCCGGTGCAAAGATTCCGCTCGGCCTGTTCGCCGACACGAACACCGACGACGACGAACTGGTGGCGTTCGCATCCCGCCGGGTTCTCCATCGTTTCTTCGACGCGCTCCACCTCGAACGCGAGGGCGGGTAAACTCGAAACCAGTATCTTGAAATTCTCGGGGACAAGAGAGTGGATATGAGCCTGGAAATCCAACACGACTGCCCCCAGTGCGAGAGCGAGGAGACGTTCTGGCGCTGTGCCAGTACGACCCTCCATCTCGGCGAGAAGACGAAGTGGCGTTGCTCCGAGTGTGACTTCGGACTCGTTCGCATCGACGGCGACATCGACTCCGCGGCGTAGGCACGACTTTTGTGAATCCGTACTCTGCAGGTATCTCAGCCACCAGTGACGACGTTCGGTGGTAGCCACTGCCGACGGAATAAATCGTATACCACTATACCGAATCGCAGGTTGTCGAAATTCCACAAGTTCGGGATCTCAAATTCTACAAACCACTAGAGTACTGATATCTTGAGAGAACAGCGGTAGCAACCGCTGTGACCGACATTGTTCACCGATGGTTCTGAATCAGTCGTTTCGA
>NZ_JBPEHH010000017.1:0-9341 GCF_054177595.1 Haladaptatus ordinarius
AGTCCGAGCAGGTGTTTGATGATCTCCAGCGAGACCAACTCGTTGACCGGTTTGTTCGGGCGGCTATACCCACCGTGGTATAGCCGCCCGAACGTTCTCTCATCAATCTGGGTGAAAACGTGTTCGTAAAAATGGGTAGACCAATGATTCCGTAATTTCTTCTTTGGTCCGGCAGGAAGGTCTTTGACGGGAGAAAAGAGTGCTTCCTGTCGATGCTCGTAATTTTCTCTAAACATATTTTTATCCAGTATAGAAACTAATAGGGTTGAAGCAATGTATAGCTATTGTAAATAATTTTAATAAGTTACTCAATGCTCACTTGTGGCCTATGAGTCGTCAAATCGTGCCCCTTTTTACTGCGCCCTCATCCTCTACATTCAGCACGCTGTCCTTGTCAATCACTGAGTACCTAAACAAACGCTCGCCATCGAAATCCCGGAACGCCGAGGTTAAAAGTTCTCGGCGGTAATGGGAGTACAATGAGCCAAGAGAGCGAGTACAGCGAGGGGGACTTGCGGAAGACGGGAATGTCCCTCAAACACGACCGGGAGTGGGATTACGAACTCGACCGTATCATCGACGCGGTCGAAGAACGCGACGCTGAGAAGGTGGGCTTGCAGTTTCCCGAAGGACTCAAGCGCCGCGGCCCGAAGGTGGCTGACGACCTGCGCGAACTGCTCCCGGACGACGTGACGATACTCCTCTCGGGCCAACCCTGCTACGGAGCCTGTGACCTCGATACCTTCCTCATGAAACGAACCGACGTGTTCGTCCACTTCGGCCACTCGCCAATGAAGAACACGGACAAGGTCATCTACGTCCCCTTGTTCTCGAATGTGGACGTGTTCCCCATCATGGAAGAGGCCGTGGAGGAACTCGACGTGGGGGACGTCGGACTCGTCACGACCGCCCAGCACATGAACCGCTTCGAGGAGATGCGCGAGTGGTTAGAAGACCGCGGCTTCGACGTCCACACCCGGAGAGGTGACGACCGACTCACCCACGAAGGGCAGGTGCTCGGCTGTAACTACGCCTCCGCGGACATCGATGCCGACCAGGTGCTCTACGTCGGCGGCGGGAAGTTCCACCCCCTCGGCCTGGCGATGGAGCACCCAGACAAGAACGTCGTCATCGCCGACCCCGTGAACAACGTCGTGACGGTCGCCGACACGGAGAAGTTCATGAAACAGCGATACGGCGCGGTCCACCGGGCGATGGACGCCGAGAAGTGGGGCGTCATCTTCTGTACGAAAATCGGCCAGGGTCGCTGGGAGGTGGCCCAGGACATCCTGGACGACAACGACGACGCCTACCTCATCACGATGGACGAGGTGACGCCAGACCGCCTGCGGAACTTCAATATGGACGCGTTCGTCAACACTGGCTGTCCGCGCATCACGACCGACGACGGCCCGCAGTTCCACAAACCGATGCTCACGCCCGGCGAGTACGAGATTGCAGTCGGGAACGAACCGCTCGACGCGCTCGAATTCGACACTTTCCACGGCACGTGGTAGGAACGGAGCCGTCACCGTCTTCTCTTCTACGCGATGGTCACGAGAACTGCGCGACGACGTCCGCCATACAGCCATCGCCGGGTTCGTGGTAGGAGAAGTGGTCGGGGACGTAATCCACGTTGTGGTCGGTGTAGTTCGCCGGTGGCGTTCCCTCACAGCCTTCCTCGCCGACCGCGGAATCGAACTCGCCGGTCGAGTAGGCCCAGTTCAACACGTCGTCGCCGTCTTTCCAGAAGTTGTCGACCGACCCGACAACGTTCGCGAGGGCGTCGCCGTACTCGCCACCGACTGCGACCGCGTCGTCGTCCGCCGCTGCCCCGAGCAGACTGACCGATTCGACGTAGTCGCGGTAGCCCCACGAGTCGAGTGCCTCGACGGTCGACGGGACGACCCTGCCACCGAGCGAGTGTCCGACGAGTCTGACACGTGCCCCGGTTCTGGCGCGGTAGTCGGTGATGAAGTTGGCGAGTTTCGCACCGTTGCGCTCGGCGATGTCCGTCGCGGGCCACCAGTCGTCGACGCTCGTATCGGAGTCGTAGCTAAAGCCGATGACGGGGTGGTCGTACCCCTCGTTTCGAAGCGACGTTTTGACCGTCTGGAAGTGGTCTGGCGCCTCATCTTTCTCGACCAGCCAGCCGTGAACCGAGACGACCACTTCCTCGGGATTCGCGCTTCCGTACCCCGGAACGTCGCCGACCGTGCTGTAATCCGTGGCGGTGTGACCGTCGGTCAACTGGTCGCCGTACCACCAGTGGATGTCGAAGTGGCCCCGCGTCGTCGCTCGCGGAAAGTCCGACGGGCCAGAGATGCTCCCGTCGTCGCCCTCGAACCCGGCGGCGGTCCCGGCGACGACGCCCACTCCAGCGATGGCAGTCGCCGTACCGCGAAGGAGAGTTCGCCTGGATACTCGATGACCACATTCGTCGCAGCTACCGTTGTCACCATGTGACATGGTTTCAATGAGCAAATAGACGAATGTAATCCTATCGGAGAATCGCACTCAGCCGTCGTCGGTTTCGACCCGGTACGTCGTTCCCTGGTACTCGAACACCTGCCACTCGTCGCCGAGGTAAGAGTCCCGACCGTCGAGTCGAACGCTGTCGACCCCTTCTTCGAACGACGCGAGCAGATTCCGGAGTGGCGTCATCCGAACGACCTGTTCCGGAATCGTCCGAATCGCGTCCTGTTCCGAGTCCTCGATTCGCGTGGCGACGTAGGTCGTGTTCGAGTGTTCAGAGCGCACATGTTTCTCGCCACCGTCCTGCCCGACCACTTCCAGGTCGTCCGTGGGAGTGAGTTCGAGTGGATCGCCGTCGAGGTCGAATCTGGCCGCGACGCCGATGCCATCATCGTGGCTTTGGAACCACCCCGAGATTCCGAAGGCGTAGGTACCCCCGCCGAGTCCGGCAAGGGCGACGTTTTCGGTTCCCTCCGCCCGCGACAGTGCTCGTCCGAGGTCGGAGTTATCGACGGTCAGATTCCACGTGTGTGAACCCCCGGAACCGAGCATCATGGCCGGTTCGGGCCACATTCGCGGTGCGACGTGGAACCACTCGCCGTCCACCTGTTTCCACACGTTCCAGTGGTAGTAGTTCGTCGTGAACGTCGCGCCCGTCTCGTTCGACAGGGTGAACGAGAGCGTCGCTTTCTGGAGCGTGGCTCGTTCTTTCGACGGCTCTACGAGCAGGGTCGTCTCCTGGTCAGCGTTCTCGTAACAGACGACCCCCTGCACGCGGTCGTCGAACGGCGGGCAGTGGTTCTGACTCGGAACCTGGAGGTCCGGTTCGGTCCGATTCGAAGTCGTGGTCGGTGTCGGCTCCTGGGTCGACGTCTTTGGCGGTGTGGTCGTCGTAGACGACGAACCCGCCCCTCCCGGGGTCGAGTCGGTGAGACAACCGGCCAGGAGGGCGGAACCGACGGACGCGAGAACTGTTCGGCGATGCATACGTTCGACTTTTCCGTGAACTGGCAAATGTTTTCAGTTGGGTGAAATAGTCGCTGTACCCATAGTATTACTACTAAGAATACACAAACCTTTTTGTATGCTTAGCAGATATGGTGTTGTACAATGAGTGCGACTCGCTCCACCACCATCGAAACCGCAATCGAATGCTGCCGACCGACGGATAAGACACCGGTGACGCTCGATGCGTCCGTTCTGCCGAGCGCGCGCGAGGATCTCCACGAACTCCAGCGGGAACTCGACGCGAACGACCTGGTTCCCGCAGGCGTCACCGTGGACGCCCGTTTCGACGCCGACTGCTCGTTCGCGACGCAGGACGAAGCCGACCGAATCCGCGAGTACGTCCGCACTGCGGCGTTCCTCGGCGCAGGAACCGTCACCGTCTCGTTCGACACCGTCGCGGACGAATCGAAAGTCCGTCCGTCCCTCGCTGCCCTGCAAGAGCGCGCCCGTCGTGAAGGCGTTACGCTCGAACTGGACGGCCCGCTGACGCTCGAATCCTGATTCTTACGTCTCCCCGCCTCGTCTGCTCGACTATGGGGAAACGTGCGCTGGAACGTCGTCTCTCGAAAGTCACCGATTTCGCCGACCCGAAGGTCGAACTGGAGCAGTATCCGACCCCTGCGTCCCTCGCTGCCCATCTCGTTCATCTCGCGGACGTTCACGACGACATCAGGGGCAAGACCGTCGTCGATTTCGGCACCGGGACCGGGATGCTCGCGCTCGGGGCCGCGACGCGTGACCCCGAGCGCGTCGTCGGACTCGACTGTGACTCCGTTGCCGTTCGCCAGGCCCGTGAGAACGAACGGCGAGTCGCCCCGGCGGTTCCCGTCGAGTGGCTCCTCGGCGATGCGACATGCGCGCCGTTCTGTCCACCCACGACAGACAGCGTGACCGTCCTGATGAACCCGCCGTTCGGGGCACAGTACGGCAGTCGACACGCGGACCGGGCGTTTCTCGAAACGACCGCCGACATCGCGGACGTCTCCTACTCGATTCACAACGAGGGGAGCGTGGACTTCGTGGAGGCGTTCGCAGACGACGCTGGTGGTACCGTGACCCACGCGTTCCGAGCGGAGTTGCCACTCTCACGGCAGTTCGAGTTCCAGCGAAGCGAGCGAAAAACGGTGGACGCGGAAGTGTTCAGAGTCGAGTGGCGTTAGTTCCCGTATGTCTCTTTTCTCGCCACGACGACACGGGTTTCGTCGACGACGCCGACGAGTTTCCCGTTTTCACGAACGAACTCGATGCCGCCGAGTTCGACACTCTCGTTGCGGTCCGGAAGCGGTGCGGTGGCGACCGTGGAGTTGTTCTCTTCCGTGAGTCGGATGGCGAACTGACGATTCCGTGGGACGATAGAGACGTTTTTCCCCGCGAGCACGGGGCCAGCGGTCACCGGGTCGGACGCGAAGGCGTGTCGCCACGACCCGGACGCCGGATGTAACCAGACGTGATACGCGGCCCCACCACCGTTCGCACTCCACCCGATACGCTTTACCTGCACGGCTTCGGACCAGCCGAGCCCGCCGACTCTGACCGTCACCTGGCCGCGGTGGGCGAGTCGACCTTTCGACACCTCGCGCGACCAGATTTCTCGGTCTTCGTTGACGACGACGACGCCGCTCGTGTTCACTCGCGTCGTCTCGCCGCCGAGTGAAACGTCGATGACGGACACCTTCTGATTCGGCACGTCCTCGGCGTACATTACGGTGTACCCCCGAGTCGACACACCGGAATCGACGCCTGCCGTCCCGTCTCCATCGATAGTCGTGAGATTGACCGGGATGGCGACGCCGGCCATGACGACCAGGGGAATCACGAACAGGACGGTGCCCGCTCGCCGCGCCTTGGGGCCGAACGACTCCCCGTCGGTCGTGCGAACCGCGAACGTGACGAGTATCGCCAGCGCGAGGACGAAGACGACGCCGAGACCACGGAAGAGGACGTACTTGTCCAGTCCGCGATACCACCAGAGCGCCCACAGTGACAGCGACATGAGGAGGACGAAGCTCCCCGCCCACATCCGAAGGGCACTCACCCGAACTCGCCGTTTCCGGAGGAGATACAGTCCTGCAACCCCGCCGAGGAATAAGCCCAGCGTGTGTCCCTGTATGGCGATGCCGAACCACCACGGGGTAGAGTAGGTCGAGGACGCTTGTCCCGTTATCTGTGGCTCACGGAACGCGACGTACAGCGTTCGAATCACGCCCTGCGCGGAGAGCGCGACGATGGTCCCGAGTGGGTAGCGAACCAGTGCGAACCCGACGAACGCAAAGAGCACGCCGGAGAACCCGATAACCGGACCCCATGCGAAGATGCTCGTTCCGAGGCCACAGACGACGACGGCCAGGGGGAACAACACGAACGCCCGGAACCACGGGTTGGTTCGCCACGACGCGAACGACGAGTCACCGCGCTCCGTCGGAAAGTGACTGAAATAGTACTCCGCCAGTGGCGCGATGGCGAGCGTGCTCGTCATGTTGCCGATAAGGTGACCCGGCCCCGCGTGCGAAAACGACCCGAGGGCCATCCCCACCGGGTAGAGATACGACCACGACGCGAACGCGATAGTGACGGGGTTCTGCCAGTGGTTCCAGCCGTCCTGTACGAACAGGTAGACGGAGAAGACGCCGACGGTAGAGACGAGTGTCCCCCACGGAACACCGAAGAGAAACCGGGTTCGAAGTGCGGTCCCCCACCGACCTCGCGGTCGGTCTAATCCCCAGACGACGAGAAGCGACACCACCAGACCGAGGAGAATACCGACCTGAACCGGCCACCCGTCTAACGGCGACACCATACCCGGTGTGTGTAACCACGATGTTATAAATGAATCCGTCCTCTCTCGGGGCCGGAGCGGTGGTGTAACCACAAATGGTTACGAAACTATTTTCACGTATCTACTTGTGGTTTCGAAGGATGAATCGTCGGCGATTCCTTCGGTACGCTGGCGGGTCGCTCGCCGTCGGTGGCGTCGCGGCAACCGTCTCGTTCGCGGGAAACGACGGAACCTCGGTCCTCGTCGCGGGCAGTCTCCAGCGTCTCGCGTCGGACGTGGGTGACGCGTCGGTCGAAGCCCACGGGAGCGTCGCCGCTCGCCGACTCGTCGTCTCGGGTGCGCGCGACCCGGATGCTGTCGCATTCGCAGACCCGACGCTCGTCGCCGGACTCGCCCCGCAGGCGACCCTGTTCGCTACGAACGCGCTCGTCTTGGTCTACGACCCCGAATCACCCCACGCCCGGGCGTTGCAACGCGACTGGCGAGGCGCGCTTCGCCGGGACCGAATCGTCGTCGGCCGAACCGACCCGGACCGGGACCCACTGGGATACCGAACCGTCATGGCGCTCGAACTGGCCGGAGAGCGGGACCTGCTCGATACCATGCGCATCGTCCCCGAGACGGGACTGCTCCGAAGTCTGGAAGGTGGCGCGTTCGACGCCGCGTTCGCCTATCGAAACATGGCGGTCGAACACGACCTGCCGTTCGTCGACCTACCGGACGAACTCGACTTCTCTAACCCCGCGCTCGCCGACCGTTACGGCTCTGTGAGCGTCGAACTCCCGGAACGAACCGTTCGAGGTGCGCCCATCCGGTACGCCGCGACTGCGATGACCGACGACGGAGGATCCTGGGTCGAATCGCTGGTCTCCGGACGCAAACGACTTCGGCACGCGGGATTCTCGGTTCCCCGCGAGTATCCGAAACGGGTCCGGATAAAGGGTTAATTCGGTGGCTGTGAAATTCGGTGTATGGACGATGTTCCCACAGTCGGCGAGACGAGAAGCTACTCCCGTGCGTTCACGAACGAGGAAGTGACGAAGTTCGCGGAACTCTCCGGCGACCGAGGAACCCACCACGCCGAAGGTGATTCCCGGATGGTCCACGGCCTGTTGACGGCGACGCTACCGACCAAAATCGGCGGTGACATGGATTATATCGCCCGCAAGATGACGTTCGAATTTCACGAACCGGTGTACGTCGGCGAGGAGATCACCTGCGAGGCGACGGTCGAGAACGTGGTTTCCCGTGAGGAGCGTCACGAACTGGCGGTGTCGTTCGTCTGCCGAAACGAGGACGGGTCAGTCGTCCTCAACGGTGACACTGAGGGCGTCGTCTTCCGATAGCGATTCGCTGACCGGTCACTCGTCGAAATCCGGCAGGTCGTCCGGCGCCTCGAACTCCGCTTCCCAGTCCACGTAGTTCTGTTCGAGCACGTCACAGACCACCTGTCCGAGTTCGGTGAGCGCGGCGTTGATGGACGAGACGGCGTTCCACGAATCGACGTTCGGGTGTATATCGCGCTCTTTCCAGTCTTCGGGGAGCCCGGGTGCGTGATAGCCGACTCTGTCAGCAAAATCGTCCCAGAAGAAATCGAACTCGTCGAATAATTTGAGGTCAAGTGCGGTCTCGAACTCGCGTTCGTCCAGGTCCGTGTGTTCTGCCCACTGGTTGAACGACTCTTCCCACGCGCCCTCGTGGAGAAACGTCTCCAGTTCGTCGCGTCGGTAGTTCGTCTCGCCCTGGACCGACACGTCCTCGTACTCCTGTAAATCCGCCTCCGGGCGCAAGTTCGGTGCGTCCGGTGCTTCCACGTCGAGTCCCATGAACCCGGATACGGCGAGTGTTCGGAAAAGGGTTCTTCTCTCCGCGCGTCTGTCGCGTTATCCAGTGATTTCGCCGGACAGGTTGGGAGGAGAGATTCCCGGAAACGAACGTTACCGGCGGCTACGGCGGTCGTTACAGGTCTGGACGGTCTAACTGTTTTATGACGACGCTAGCCGGACTGTACGCCGGGATGAGGGGAACAACACCGACACGGACACTGACAGTTGGACTAGTATCACTGCTTCTCGTCGCCTCCGTTAGCTTCGGAGCGATGGCCGGCGGAATCGGTGCGATGACGGGGGGCAATAACAGTCAAGATGACGGCGATGCACAGGTGCGCGTCGCCCACATGTCACCCGATGCACCGGCGGTAGACGTGCTCATCGATGGAGAGACGGCGGTTTCAGATCTTTCGTATGGGAACGTGACCGACTACACGAACCTCTCTGCAGGTGAGTATAACGTCACCATCACCGCCGCAGACGACCCGGATACGGTCGTCTTCTCCGGGGACGTGACGTTCGATGCGGACACGAACTACACCGTTACCGCGACGGGTGAGATATCGGAGGACGCAGAGACGTCCTTCGAACCGGTCGTCTTCGAAGACAACTTCACCGAACCCGGTGAGGGGAACGCTTCGGTGCGCCTGGTTCACGTTTCGCCCGACGCACCGGCAGTCGACGTGACGGTCGAAGGAACCGACACGACGCTGTTCGACAACGTCTCGTTCCAAAACGCGACCGAGTACGTCGAAGTCCCGGCAGGTGACTACACGCTCGAAGTCAGGCCTGCCACGGAGGAAGACGACGGCGAGGTCGTGGCGACGTTCGACGTGACGCTCAACGAGAGCACCGCCTACTCGGCGTTCGCGGCGGGTTACGTCAACCCCGAAGCCGCGCCGGAGGACGCCCCTGACAGGCCGTTCGAACTCATCCTCGTCGAAGACTTCGTCTTCGAAGAGATGCGAGAGACGACGACAGTAGAGGAAAGGGTGAAAGAGACCACCACTGTGAAGGAGACCACGCCAAAAGAGACGCCGAAGGAGACGACGGTTCGGGAGAAAACCACGGTGAAGGAGACGCCGAAAGAGACGACTGTTCGAGAGAAGGAGACGCCGAAGGAGACCACCGTCCGAAAGAAAACCACGCCTAAGAAGACGACTGCGGTGAAGGAGACCACGCCGAAAGAGACCACCGTTCGGGAGACGAAGGTGAAAAAGACCACGCCGAAAGAGACCACCGTTCGGGAGAAG
>NZ_JBPEHH010000018.1:0-60906 GCF_054177595.1 Haladaptatus ordinarius
GAAGGTGAAAAAGACCACGCCGAAAGAGACGAAGGTGAAAAAGACCACGCCGAAAGAGACGAAGGTGAAAAAGACCACGCCGAAAGAGACGAAGGTGAAAAAGACCACGCCGAAAGAGACGAAGGTGAAAAAGACCACGCCGAAAGAGACCACGACGACGGAGACGACGAAGAAATCGGTCGACGGCAAGGCTAAAGCCGACCAAGAGAACAAGCAGTCGAATGTCAACGCACAGGTCGGTGCCGCGAGCGCGTCGAACGAGAACTACCAGAGCCAGAGCGCGGACGACAACGAGCAGAGCAACGAAGCCAACGAAGAAGACGAGACGACCGTCGTCTGAACCAGAACGATAATCGGCGGTTCACCGTTTTTTCACCGGGCGAACATTGGACGACAGAATACGGTTTCCCGGTATTCGTCTCCGGAGACGGGTCGTTTTCGATGAGGGAAGTGACCAGGAAGGATGTCGGCAGTTGTCGAACGTGGTGAGACGATTCACGACGCCAGGTGGCCCACAGCGCTAAGTCGCTGTATCGGGAACGAGTCGAATCCTACCGCAGTCAATCGATTCGCTCGGCCACGGCGCGGAGTTGCTCGATGCGCTCCGTTCGTGCCGAATCACGGAGCGACTCCTGGTTCTCGTCGGGACACACCAGGTCCGGCACGGGGGTCGGGGTTCCCGACTCGTCCAGTGCGACGAAGGTGAAAAACGAGGTGGTCGTTTCCCTCTCTTCGCCCTCTTTGGGGTCTTCGGCGCGAACGTTCACCTTCACGTCGATGCTCGTCCGACCGGTGTCGAAGACGAAGGCCTCGACGATAGCCACCTCGCCGAGGTCGATCGGCGAGATGAAATCGACGTGGTCCATCGACGCGGTGACACACTGCTGGTTCGAAAATCGCATCGCTGCGATGGCCCCGCAGATGTCCATCCAGTGGAGCACCGCACCCCCGAGTGCTCGTCCGAGGTTGTTCGTGTCGTTCGGCAGGAGGATTTCGGTCATCTCGGTGTACGAGTCCATCAACGTCGAGGTGGCTGGCATAGTCCGAGGTTGACGGTCACCGTATTTAGTTCGTCCCAGTTCGAGCGCCGCGCCAGAGTTATCGTCGTCGGACGACTGTCTCCTCTCGATGAGTCGGGAGCGGGAGACCGGATTGGTACCGGACGAGAGGGTCGCTTCGACGGTCGGGGACGGCGTCTATCAACTCGATACGACGGGGCACTTCGTTTCGGTCAACGACGCCGTGGTGGCAGTGACGGGATACGACCGCGAGGAACTGCTGGGGGCACACGTCACGCTCGTCGTCGCCGAAGACGACGCTGCTCGCGTCGAAGCCGAAATCGGGGAACTGCTGGCGACTGGGCCGGAGGACGTTCGAACGACCGAGCTATCGATTCGAACGGCCGACGGAAAATCGGTTCCGTGCGAACTCCGTTTCTCGGTCGTTCGGGAGGACGGTGATTTCGTCGGGACGGTCGGTGTCGCCCGCGACGTGTCGTCCAGAGAGAAACGAGACGCGGAACGAAAAGCACAACGCGACGAACTGGAGCGTTTGCGTCGTATCAACACCGTCATTCGGAGCATCGACCGTGCCGTCGTCCGGGCAGAAACCACCGACGAAATCGAACAGGCGGTCTGTAACCGTCTCGCGAACGCCGACCCGTATCGGTTTTCTCTGGTCGCAACGTTCGACCCCCAGTTTCGGGAGTTGGACGTAAAGACGTGGGCCGGAATCGACGACGAGTACGTCGAACTCGTCCAGCAGGCGAATTTCGATATCTCCGCCGGGCCCGGAGCGACGGCGGCCCGAACCAAGACGGCGTACGTCGTCCAGGACATCGAACGTGGAGACTACGACTGGAGCGGCCCGGCGTCCGAATGTGGATTTCAATCGATGGCGACCGTTCCGCTGATTCACGACGAGACGGTGTACGGCGTGCTCGCGGTCTACTCGGACCGACCGTACGCGTTCGACGAATCCGAGCGAACTGTGTTGTCGGAACTGGGTGAGATGGTGGGTCACGCGTTCGCTGCGGTGAAAAGCAGACAGGCGCTCGTCGCAGAACGGGTGGTCGAACTGGAGTTTCGGCTAGAGGACGACGACCACTTTTTCACTGCGCTTTCCGGACGAGAAGACTGTACGATACGGTTCGAGGACGCCGTTTTCCGTTCGGACGGCCTGCTCCTCCTGTACCTCTCGGTTAGCGCGGCCGACCCAGCACGCATCGTCGAAGCCACTGCCGAGTCTCCGAGCGTAACACACCTTCGTGTCGTTCGGGAGGGCGAAGACGAGTGTCTACTGGAACTCCACTACGAGGAGTCGTCCGCGTTTACGACGCTGGCAGACTACGGTGGCGTCGTCAGGTCTGCAGTGTCGGACGATGGCGTCGGTCACGTTCTCATCGACCTCCCGGAGACCGAGTCCGTCCGCGAGGTGGTAGACGCGATGGCGGGCGTCTTCGAGACGACCGAACTGGTCTCTCGCAAAACCGTCAAACGCTCCGTCGAGACGCGCGGACAGTTCCGTGACACGCTCGACCAGCGATTGACCGATCGCCAGCGAAACGTCCTCAGGGCCGCGTATCGAGCGGGTTACTTCGAGTGGCCGCGCGAGACGACGGGTGAAGAACTGGCGACGTCGCTCGACATCTCGGCACCGACGCTGCACAAGCATCTCAGACTCGCCGAAGCCATCGTTCTCTCGGCGCTCTTCGACGACACCCGCGAGGCTAATTGATTAGCCCTCTCGTTCAATACCGGCCGGAAGATGATATGGTACGTGCAACACGATAGCCCTATCGAGAACGAAACCGACGCGAGTCGGTGGAACGGTTCCACCGCTGCCGACCCTGACACACTCTTTACGGTACTCGCGGACAGGTACCGCCGTGAAACGCTGGTAACACTGCGGGCCGAGGACGAACCGGTATCGCTGCGCACCCTCACCGCTCGCATCGAAGGTGACGACGACCAGACCCAGCTCCTCCTTCGCCACGTCCACCTTCCGATGCTGGCCGATTCGGGTCTGATCACGTGGAACAGAACGCGAGAGTCGGTCGAAATGGACACGGTTCCCGACGAGTATCTGTCAGCCCTCGACAGTATCTACCGGACGACGTGTTAATATTGCCCGGTTCTGTTTCGTATTTACAAGCGCAATAGTTGAAGCCACAAGCGGATGGTCGGGTTTCTCGACCTAGTGATTATGAGAGTGACCGAACAGTGATAGTAGATACGCCCGAACCAGCCGCGTCGGCACAGTACTCGTGGGGTGGCGAGATGACGCTCGTCCACACTATTGTCGAAACGCTCGCGTCAGCGACCGGACGACCTCCGGAAGACATTCCGCCCCTCCACCACGTCTTCGACGTGGACGCCCTCGAATCTATCTTCGGCCCGCGAGAAAACGGCCAACTCAGACCACTCACCAGGTCTATCTCCTTCGTCGTGGACGACCACGAAATCGAAGTACAGAGCCACGGCCGCGTCATCGTCCGCTCCGTGAAGTAGCCCGATTGCCCGTGGAGCGAATTTTCTGGTGAGGTAGAGAGCACAGCTAGAGACGTCGACGAGGGACAGGGCCACCGTGAGTAGTAAGCCTTCGCGGTCCTACGGCGGCGAGTGGAGCTGCGAGCGACGTCTCTCACGTCCCCGAACCCCCCCGATTCGAGTAGAACGGGTAGAAACGTGTCTCGTCACCGATAACGGTAAAAACGGAGGGTGAGTAACGAGAGTGATGACCGACCAGGACCCGCCGCCGTCCGGAGGCGGCGAGGGGAACGTACGAGTCGTCGGGACCGCCCACGTCTCGGAGAAGAGCGTCGAGCGCGTCGAATCGGCCGTCGAAGAGGAGCGACCCGACGTGGTCGCGGTCGAACTCGACGAGGGCCGATACAAGCAGATGCAGGGCGAAATGGCAGACGACCTCGAACCGTCCGACCTGCTTCACGGTAACACCGTCTTTCAGTTTCTCGCCTACTGGATGCTCTCGTACGTGCAAGCACGCATGGGCGAAGAGTTCGACATCGAACCCGGCGCGGACATGAAAGCCGCCATCGAGGTGGCGGAGAAGACGGGCAGTGAGGTGGCGCTGGTCGACCGCGACATCCAGATGACGATTCAGCGATTCTGGGCGCGGATGACGTTGCGAGAGAAGTTCAGGATGGTCGGCAGTCTCGCGCTGGGCGTAACCGACCCGCTCACCCTCGGACTCGTCGGGGGTGCCACGATAGGGGTCTTCTTCGCGATGTTGTTCGGCATCTTCGTCGCACCCATCCTCGGACTGAACGAAGCGCTCACCCTCGGTGCGGGTGCGGGCACGTTCCAACTCGTCGGCGGCCTCGCAGGCGGTGCGTTCGCCGGACTCGCACTCGGTGCGTTCGCCGTCTCACTCGGCGCGACGAGACGGTACGACATCGCGCTCGGCGGCGGACTCGTCTTCGGCGTCGTCGTCGGTCTCGCGGCCGGCGTGGGGTCCGTGGCAGTCGTCGACGTCGCGACGCTCGAATCCATCGGAGCGGTCTCGCTGCGGGTGTTCACGGCCCTCGCCGTCGGCGTGGGCGGCGGACTCCTCCTCGGACTGATCGGTAGTGCCTACCTCGGCACGGGCGTCGAAGAGGAGGAGTTCGACGAAGAGTTCGACGTCGAAGACCTGACCGACGGCGACGTGATTACGGCCATGATGGAGGAGTTCCGTCGCTTCTCTCCCGGCGGGGCAGAAGCGCTCATCGACGAACGCGATGCGTTCATCGCTCACCGACTCGTCGAACTCCGTGAAGCAGGACACAACGTCGTCGCGGTCGTCGGTGCGGGCCATCGGGCAGGAATCGAAAACTACCTCGCCAACCCGAGCAGTCTGCCGCCCATGGCGTCGCTGGTCGGGACGGAGAAAGGACGGCGCTTCTCGCTTTTCAAGGCGTTCGGGTACCTGGTGACCGTCGGGTTCTTCGCCTTCTTCGTCCTGCTGTTTATGGCCGGCGTGCGGCGAACCTTCCTCCTCGAAGTGTTCGCGGCGTGGTTCCTGTTCAACGGTATCTTCGCCTTCTCGATGGCGAAACTGGCGGGCGCACACTGGCTCTCCGCGCTCGTCGGCGGGGCCATTGCGTGGCTGACGAGCATCAATCCTCTCCTCGCACCCGGCTGGTTCGCCGGGTACGTCGAGTTGAAATACACGCAGGTCAACATCGGCGACATCGGCAAACTAAACGAGATAATGAAAGACGAACAGAGTCCACTCTCGGACATCCTGTCCCGAATGCTCGACGTGCCGCTCTTTCGACTCATCGCAGTTGTCGCCATGACGAACCTCGGGAGCATGATCGCGACGTTTCTCTTTCCCTTCGTCGTACTGCCGTTCCTCGGGCCTGAAATCGGAGGTCCTGAGGAAATCACGCGGTTGATGATAGAGGGGGCACGGAACAGCGCGGACATCATCTGGGAGGCGTTGACGTGAACGTTCGTTTCAGCGGGCGCGAGATTCGGGACCTGTTGGTGGCGTGGCTCGCCCTCGGCGTCGCGTTCACCCTGTTTCTCCAGCCGGGTTTCGTGCAGTCGTCGATTCAACCTGGTGGCGGCGTCTCCGGCACGTTCCTCAGGGCGTTCGGTATCTCGTTACTCACGGCGGGGGTCGGGTTTCTCCTGCACGAACTCGCGCACAAGGTGACGGCGATTCGATTCGGCCAGATAGCGGAGTTCCGCGCGGACTACGGCATGCTGTTTATCGCCATCGTCAGCGCACTCGCTGGCTTTCTGTTCGCCGCGCCCGGTGCGGTGTACCACCGCGGGATGGTGACGGAACGCGAGAACGGTCTCATCGCGCTAGCGGGACCGGTGACGAACGTCGCACTCGGTGCGCTCTTTTTCCCGATTTGGCTGTTCGCACCCGGTGACTCGTTCGTCAATCTCCTCGGCCACCTCGGCGTGCAGATAAACTTCCTGCTCGCGGGGTTCAACATGCTTCCGTGGGGGCCTCTCGACGGGAAGAAGGTGCAAAGCTGGAGCACCACGGCGTTCCTCCTCACGTTCGTCCCCTTCCTCCTGCTCGCGGTGTACGCGCTGTTGTTCATGCCGTTCCCCCGATTCTGAGAACGGCACATCTTTACTCGCCCGGTGCGCGCGTTCGACCATGAGCGAGGAGGAGGAACTCACCTACGCTGACGCAGGGGTGGACATCGACGCGAGCGAGGCGGCAACGGCGGCGCTCGTCGGCGCGGTCGCTGACATCGACAACACGACAGACTACGCGGGCTTGCTCGACATCGGCGACCAGTATCTCGCGCTGGCGACCGACGGCGTCGGGACGAAACTGCTCGTCGCGGAGGCACTGGGCGATTATTCCACGGTCGGCATCGACTGTATCGCCATGAACGCCAACGACCTCGTCGCCAGCGGGGTCGAACCGGTCGCGTTCGTGGACTATCTCGCCGTGGACGAACCGAGTGAGGAGTTCTCCGAACAGGTCGGCGACGGACTGGCCGCGGGTGCAGAGGAGGCCGGAGTGGCCCTCGTCGGTGGTGAAACCGCCGTCATGCCGGAGGTCATCACCGGCCTCGACCTCGCGGGGGCCTGTGCCGGACTCGCACCGAAGGACGCCATCTTCCCCGGCGAGGCCGAGGTCGGCGACGTGCTCGTCGGCTTCGAATCCAGTGGCATCCACTCGAACGGCCTGACGCTGGCCCGGAAAGCCGCCACCAAAAATCACGAGTACGGCGATTCGTTCCCACACGGCGAGGGCACGGTCGGCGAGCAGTTGCTCGAACCGACGCGCCTCTACACCTATCTCCTTCCGGAACTCCGCACGCGCGACATCCACGCTGCCGCGCACGTGACCGGCGGCGGCTGGACGAATCTCCTGCGGATGGGCGATTACCACTACGAGGTAACCGACCCCTTCCCTGCCCAACCGATTTTCGAGTTCGTACAGGAGGAGGGCAACGTCTCCGACGAGGAGATGCACCGCACCTTCAACATGGGAACCGGATTCGTCGTGGCACTGCCGAGAGACGACGCCGAGAGTCTGGTCGAAAAGACGGACGGTCGAATCATCGGCACCGTGGAAGACGGCGAGAGCGTGGCGATTCGCGGACTGAGCCTGGAGTAACTGGACCACACGTCCCCGTCCACCGTCCTCACACGAGGGTCCAGACGAGGAGCGCGAAACCGCTCACACCCGACAGCACACCGACGCCTTTCGAGAGGATACCACCCCACGAGACCGTTCGTTCGAGCGAGAGGACGACGGTGATGAGGGCCATCCAGACGAGGTTCATCGTCCCGACGACGACCATGAACGCGAACAGCGCCCAGCAACAACCGAGACAGAACAGGCCGTGGTCGAATCCCATTCGTGCCGCGCCTCGGGCACCCGGTCGACGATGTTGCATCAGAAATCCCAGCGGTGAGCGACAGTGTTCGAGACAGCGGTCTTTGTACGGCGACAGCTGATACACCGACAGAAAGAGGAGCGTTCCGGCGAGGAGGACGCCACTGCTTGTGATTGCCGTAAGCGGCACGAGGTGATTGGCGACGAGTGGAACGAGGCCGGTCGCCGTCCAGACGAGGGTGTAGGTCCCGAGAAAGGCACCGAGTCGGGAGAGTTTCGTCCGAGCGGGAATCCCATCGAGCGTGCGGTAGTACAGTCGGACGAGCGGCACCGACGAGGGGTACATCATCGCGACCATCATCACCGCCCACATCGCCACGTAGAGAACCCAGCCTGTCGCACCGTTCGTCGTCGCCATCGCCTCCGGTACCCCGGGGTCGGCCATGTCCATCGCTCCCGACCGTTCCGGCATCGGTAGCCACCGGCCGATCATGGCGAGCCACGCGACGACTGCGAGCAGATACACTCCCGCCGCGACGACTGTCGTTTCGCGTGCCGTGAGGATTCGACGGAGTGGTTCGGGTCGGTGCATGGTCGACGAGTGGAAGACGACGTCCGGTTCGATCCACGTCAGAGACGGTCACTCTGTGACTCAGCCGTTCGCCAACTCGAATTCACAGAAGTACGAATTGTTCCCCCCGACGTCCCAGGAAAAGTCGTCGTCGTGGGCGACGGTCGCAGTCGTCGATTTGCCCGTCTTGGCTTCGAGACTCTTCGTCAGCGGGTATGGCGATATCATCCCGACCTCGTCGTTGAAACCGACCTTCCCGACCGTCTCCATCGCGACGGCGTCCCCCACCGAGACCGAAAACTCCGATTCGTCCCGTTCGAAGCTGAAGGGAGCGGTCGTGACCTCGGTCGTCTCGAAGTGGGTGTCGGCGACCGGCCCCCAGATACCGCCCGCTCGCCCGAAGTAGATGTCTTCGAGGGCGGCCCTCTGTTCGTCGTCTGCCTCGTCGTCGACGATGAGCACGACGTGCCATCCAGTGTCCGGGCCGAACATGACCCCTTCCTCGGTGTGTATCAACATCCCCACCGATAGCCCACTCAAGTCGGTGTCACCGTACTCTCCGTTCTCGATGTCCCAGACCAGTGACGCCCGACAGACCTCGTCGTCGGGGGGTTCCAGCCAGATGCACTGACACGTCACGTCACAGTTGCAGGCTTCGACGAAATCTCCCTCCAGATGCCAGTTCGTAGCCATTATTTCGACCTCGTGACGAATGCCAACACATAGCATATTAGCTCTGAGTGTTAACTATCTGCGACGTTCGTGAAAAGTATCAGTTTTTCTCACCCGAACGCGACTCCCGACCGACGAACGAACGCCCGATGCTCGCGGGTTCGCTCGTCCAGACACGCACCGACACCCCGGTCTCCGTCGATTCGAACGGTGACCTTACGACAACCGTGCTGCGATGTCTGCCTCGGTCACGATGCCGACCGTCTCGCCTTCTTCGGTGACCATCACCGCTTTGTAGTGGTCGAGCAGATTGCTGATTTCGTCCAGTGTCGCCGACTTCGAGACGGTCGGGAAACTCTCGCTCATGTAGTCGCGAACCGGTTCGTCGCGGGCGTCCGAATCGACGTGGACGAGGTCGCTCTCGCTAATCGAGCCGACCGGGACGCCCTGCTTGATGACTGCCAGTTGGGAGTAGCCCGCTTCCTGCATCTTCTGTACCGCCGCGCTCACCGGGTCGGTCGGCGCGACGTGGACGACGTCTTCGTGCATCAGGTCGTCGGCGCGTACGATGTCGCCCTCGGACTCTTCTAAGGCGTTGACGATTCGTCGGAGCGTCGAGAGCCGCGGGTCCACGTCGCCACCCTCGATTCGGGCGATGAGCGGCTGTGAGACGCCCGCTCGATTGGCGAGTTCGCTCTGCGTGAGACTCAGGTCGGTCCGTCGTTCCCTGAGGTCTTGCGGTGTCGGGAGTTCCATACGAGAAATAACCAGCGGTTATGTCATAAATCGTTCGACTCTTCAGGCGTCGCCGAAGTCAATCTCCTCGTCTTCGTCGTACTGGATGGTTTCGACCACGGAGAGCGGCACGTCGCGGAGTGCGCCACCGACCTCACTCTTCGCGATGCGCTGGGCGTGCTCTTCGCTGTCCGCGTTGAACACCTTCATCTCGAGGACGAGGCCGACGAGCGCGGTGTGGGCCGCGATGAACGCCGAGTCGAAAGGTTCGCCGCAGGCGGGACACCCCGTCGCGCCGACTTCCACCTCGACGTAGTCCATGTTCTTCTGATTCAGGCGTTTTCCGGCTTCGCTGACCGCGACGCCGATGGCGTCGTCGATGTCGCCGACGTCTCGTACCAACCAGGCCGCCTCCATCGCAACGAGGTAATTGCTCATACGAGAGTCGAGACGCCCGAGGGTTTCGTGTCTTTTGGTTTCCGCCCAGAAATCGCCTGTCACAGAAGTTTTCGGTTATCCCCGACTACAGGTCTCGCGTCATCTCCACGCACGCCAGTTCGACGCCGCCGGTCGTCTCGTGTTCGACGGTCGCGACTCGTTCGTATCCGGCCTGGTCGTAGAACTCGACCGCGTTCAGTGACGCGTAGAGAGATAGCGAATCGAGTCCTTCCTCCCTCCCTCGCGCTTCGAGATGGGAGAGCAATCGGGCACCCACCCCTCGCCGGGCGTAGTGCGGGTGGACGTACACGGCGTCGACCGTCTCGGTGTCGAAGTCGACGCGACCGAACCCCGCGAGTTCTCCGTCGATTTCCGCGACGGCGATGTAGACCGCATCGTCTCGCACCGACTTGCGGTACGGTTCGCTCCCGTCCGGTTTCGTCGCCCACGCGTCTACCTGCTCGTCGTGGTAGGACTCCGGTCCGAACGCTTGGATGGACGCGACGTGGAGGTCGAGAATGGCCGCTGCGTCGGCTTCGGTGGCGGAGCGAATCGAAATCATGCAGTTCGGGACGCTCGCGACGTACGTAGACTTATCGAACGGGTCGATACTCCATCCAGACTCCCCGTCTCACGTCACGATGGAGTACGTAAAGAGGAATCCAAAATACAGGAATACGAGGAGCGCGAGCGCCTTGAGGCGGAACAGCCGCAGTTCTTCCGTCTCGTCCTCGTAGGCCTCGTGGAACGCAGCGACCTCCGCTTCCGACAGGTCGTCGCCGTGTTCCAGCCCTCGATGGAGAACGAGATACTCGTCGCGTCGGAACGGTTGTCCGCAGTACGCGCACGTGACGGGCGATTCGTCGGTCGGGACGTCGGTATCGAGTGTCATAGTTCCGGAAGGCTGGCGAGAGTCGGTTGCGAGACGATCCACATGCTCGTCATCGTGTAGAGAATCATCACGCCGACGAGCGGGTACTGACTCCGCACCGCTTGCAGTCTGCTCGGAAACACGCTGTAGGCCGTCGCGTGGGCTACCCACACCGCGAGCAGGTGGCCGAGCAGGACGAACGCCATGTTCAGACCGCCGAAAAACGACGGGAGAACGAGTATCGTCGCCTGCGGAGGGTTCGCGGGATTCGCGAGCACACCGAGCAGGGTCGGCGACAGCGAGAGGAAGTAGTTCAGATAGTGGGCGAGGTGGTAGCCCGCGGCGATTGGAAGCAGGGACGGCGCGAACCGGCGAGCGATTTCACCGGGGGTGAGGTAGGTATCCCCGATTTCACGGACGAACCGTGCCGCCGCCCAGTAGACCCCGAGGAAGAGTGCGTAGCCACCGAGCAGTGCCACGAGATACACCAGGCGCGGCGGTAGCCCGACACCGACGCCAGCGCTCGCGATGGTGCCCCAGAGGTCGGTCACGACGAACCCGTCGTACGTCGTCACCCAGAGGATTGCGACGACGAACGCGACTTCGTCTCGCCCCGTCACCAGTTTCGTCTCGGTCAGCCGCGCACCGGGCAACTGCAGTTCGAACCCGGACTCGGTTCGTCGAATCGGGGCGACTCGTCCGTAGTAACGGAACACGCGTGCGACCGGGTCGACGGTCGCGAACCAGCGGTCGGTGCCGAACGTCGTGGTACCGGCGAGCGTCACGACGGAGTAGACCAGAATCACGCCGACCAGCAACCTCGCGTCGTCGGCGAGGGGACTGACCACTTCCAGCCAGACGAGCGCTAGCAGTCCGACGACGCTCGGCCACGCACCCAATCGCTCCGGATAGTCGACGTCGGGTGTTGGAACGACCGAGTCGACCCCCTCGGCCAGCGTCCGCCACGGATTCAAGGTGGGCCACGTGTTTCCGACGAGGTACACCGTCGCCGTGTAGCCGGCCCACCACCCCACCCAGACGACGAGGATGGCGACGTTTTGCCGAGCGACTGTCGGGCCGAACAGCCCTCCGACGACGATTCCGACGAGTGCGAGGACGCCAGCGACGCGGACGACAGTGACGAGTCTGTTCGCAGACAGCGAGGTGAACCGCCGCCACCCGTGAATCGCACGGATGAGCGACCGGTCGGTGACGAAACTGGCGAGGAGAAACGACGCACTCACGGCACCCCCGCCGGTGAGCAAGAACAACCAGAGTGGAACCGACAGTGACTCCGAGGACCCTCGCAGACTCCCCCCGTGCGCCAGCGCGTGGCCCGAAAGGACGCCGACGACCCAGAGTACGGCGACCGACCGAGCGGCGTAGGTTATCGCAGTTCGGCGGTTCATCACCGGCGCTAGGGGCGTCCGTCGATAATACCTTCCGAAACGAGGTCGAGAACGGAAAAAGAGAACGAGGGTTCGAGGCGAAACGATCTGACGGCGTGACGGTCAGTGTTCGGGCTCTTCGGTCGGCGCTTCCATGTCCGTTATCTTCAGGATGACGATGTTCTGGGTGTCGTCTTTGCCGTCCACGAGGCCCTCGACGACGAGTTTCGAGAGTGGGGTCGGACCGACGGTAATCTCGTCACCTTCGTGGATGTCCCGGACCGAACCGCGAAGGTGAATCTCGGCGCGACAGAGTTCCGGGTGATGGACGCTCGTGAGGTCGATTTCTTCGACGTTGCCGACCTCGACCCGTTCGCCGTTGTGAAACAGCGGCACCTGGGCGGCGCTGTCCAACTGGTGGATGTCGAGCGCTTCGAATGCGGTTGCGGTCGGTTTGTACCCACCCTTCGGACCGGGAACGCCTTCGACGAGTTGGAGGGCTTTGAGACTCTGCATCTGGTTTCTAATCGTTCCGGGGTTGCGGTCGACTTCTTCGGCGATGTCCTCGCCTTTGACCGCGTCTTCAGTCTCTCGGTGGAGATTTACGAGTGCCGTCAGAATCGTTTTCTGGCTCGGCGTCAACTCAATGCTCGACATTACCCGAATATAAGGAATAGATTTCCTTAAATGCGACGAATATCGAAGGAGAATCGCGGTGCGATACAACGAGCGTCGTGGACCTTTAAGTTCGTACTCCGTCTTCGAAAGGGAGGTTTTGAAACCCCTTCGACTCGTCTTCGGTCGTATGGTCAAGACAGTTCAGATAATCGGGGCACCGGTCGACTACGGTGCGAACCGACGCGGAGTGGACATGGGGCCGTCGGCACTTCGATACGCCGGACTGGCCGACGACCTCGCCGACGCAGGGGTCACCGCCATCGACACCGGAGACTTGCTCGTTCCGCGCGCGGAAGAGCGCGACCCGGAGACCGACGAACCCGCCGAGGGGAAAGCGAAGTTCCTGCGCGAGACGGCTGACGCCTGTTCCCGCCTCGCCGACGAAGTGGCGGGGGCGCTCGCCGACGACGCCTTCCCGCTCGTCCTCGGCGGCGACCACTCCATCGCTATGGGGTCGCTGCGCGGGTCGGCCCGCGACGCAGACATCGGGGCCGTCTGGTTCGACGCGCACGGTGACTTCAACACCCCGCAGACCTCCCCGAGCGGGAACGTCCACGGGATGCCACTCGCCGGGGCGCTCGGCATCGACGATTTCCTCGACACCGAGTGGGCCAACGCCCCACGACTCCGCGAGGAGAACGTCGTCCTCGTCGGTCTGCGGAGCATCGACGAGGCCGAACGCGAGGCCATCCGCGAAAGCGAGGTGACCGCCTACACGATGTCCGACATCGACGAACACGGTATCAACGACGTCGTCGAGGAGGCCCTCGATATCGCCACCGACGGCGTGGACGGCATCCACGTCAGCCTCGATCTGGACTGGCTCGACCCCAAGGAAGCCCCCGGCGTCGGGACGCCGGTTCGCGGCGGTGTCACCTACCGCGAGGCCCACTCCGCGCTCGAAACCGTGGCCAAGCGCGACGAACGCGACGACGTCCTGCGTTCGCTCGAACTCGTGGAAGTGAACCCCATCCTGGACGAGCACAACGAAACTGCAGAGCTGGCGACCGAACTGGCCGCCAGCGCGCTCGGGAAATCGATTCTTTAACCACGACCTTTTACGACGGTTGAGGGCCAGCGCCCGCGTCGCCGCGACGCGGGCGCTGGCCGTCTCCTTGACGGGCTGGCCGTCTCCTTCACGGGCTATGCCCGTGCCGGAACGAGACGGCTTTGCCGTCTCGCATTCCCTGTAAAAGCTCGACCAAAAGCACGGCGTAACCCCCTCAGTCGCTACACTCCTTCGGGGGTTCCTTGGCCCGGAAATCGGAGATTTCCCGGTGGGCGAGCTAGCCGCTGGTGGTTGTGTCACCGGCTGGTTTCTGGTGGTTGTGTCACCGGCTGATTTCTGGTGGTTGTGTCACCGGCTGATTTCTGGTGGTTGTGTCACCGGCTGATTTCTGGTGGTTGTGTCACCGGCTGATTGCCGGCAGTAGCTCGTGGGCAGATTCGCGCGATTCGCATTTCGAAAGCCGTGCGACGAAAGAGAAAACGCGGTTACTTGTCGGTGGACGACGCGGGAATCACGTCAACGCTCGCCACCTGGTCGTCCGCTGCGACGTCCATCACCGTCACACCCATCGTGTTGCGACCGACTTCCGAGATGTCTGCCGCACGGATGCGCATGATCTGGCCGCGTTCGCTCATGATGACGAGGTGGTCGTCCTCGGTGACGTTCTTGATCGACGTGACCGAGCCGTTTCGGTCGCCGGTCTTGATGTCGATGAGTCCTTTCCCGTTGCGCGACTGTGACCGATACTTCGAGAGGGGCGTTCGCTTGCCGTACCCCCGTCGGGTGACGGTGAGCAGGTCGCGCGACTCGCTATCGGCGGCGACCATCCCGACGACTTCGTCGTTGCCTTCGAGTCGGATGCCGTGAACACCGCGTGCACTGCGCCCCATCTCGCGGGCTTCCGTCTCGTCGAACCGGATGGTCATCCCGTTTTTCGTGGCGACGACGAGGTCTTTCGTTCCGTCGGTGACTTTCACGTCCACGAGTTCGTCGCCGTCTTCGAGTCGCGCCGCGATGATTCCCGTCGAGAGGATGTTCTCGAACTCTTTCGCCGCGGTCCGTTTGACGTAGCCCTGCCGAGTGACCATGCTCAGACTCTCGTCCTCGGCGAACTCGTCCGTCGTGATGACGGCGGTGAGTTCCTCGCCCCTGTCCAGATCGAGGAGGTTGATGGCGGATTTGCCCCGGGCAGTACGCGACATCTCCGGTATCTCGTAGGTCTTCAGCCGATAGACCTGCCCGTGGTTCGTGAAACAGAGCAGGTAGTCGTGAGTGTTCGCACGGAACACCTTCGAGACGCGGTCGTCTTCTTTCACGTCAGCGCCGATGATACCCTTGCCGCCGCGACCCTGCGCGTCGAACCGGTCGATGGGCATCCGTTTGACGTAGTCCTGTTCGGTGACGACGACGAACACGTCCTCCTCGGCGATGAGGTCCTCGCGCGTGACCTCCGAGGTGTCCTCGACGATTTTGGTCCGGCGGTCGTCGGCGTACTCGTCTTTCATCTCCAGCAGCTCGTCTTTGATGACGGCGAGCAGTTCCGATTCGTCGCCGAGGATGGTTTCGAGGCGCTCGATGCGCGCCGTGACCTCCTCGTACTCCGATTCGATCTCCTCGGATTCGAGCGAGGTGAGACTGCCGAGTTGCATCCGAACGATGTGTTCGGCCTGCTTCTCGGAGAAATCGAACGTCTCCTGCAAGCCCGTCCGTGCGCCATCGCGGTCGTCCGAACCGCGGATGAGTTCGACCACGTCGTCGATGTTGTCGAGCGCGCGCAGTCGCCCTTCGAGGATGTGTGCGCGTTCTTCGGCCTCGCCGAGTTCGAACTCGCTCCGGCGTCGGACGACCTCTCGTCGGTGGTCGAGATAGTGCTGGAGCAGTTCTTTCAGCGTCAGCACTTTCGGCTGGCCGTCGACCAGCGCGAGCGAGATGATGCCGAAGGTTCGTTCGAGATGGTGGTCGAGCAGTTGGTTCTCGACGACCTCCGGGATGGCGTTTTGCTTCAGTTCGACCACGACGCGAATCCCGTCGCGGTCGGACTCGTCGCGCAGGTCGCGAATGCCGTCGATGGTACCGTCGTTGACGAGATTGGCGACACGCTCGATGAGTCGCGCTTTGTTCGTCTGGAAGGGCAGTTCGGTGATGACGATGCGATCGTCTTCCACCTCGTACTCCGCACGCACCCGGAGTCGCCCCCGGCCGGTCTTGTACGCCTGGTGGATGTCGTTTCGCCCGACGATGTTCGCGCCGGTCGGGAAGTCGGGGCCCTTGACGTGTTCCATCAGGTCCTCTACCGTCGCGTCGGGAGTGTCGATGAGTTCGACGGTGGCGTCGATGACCTCGCCGAGGTTGTGCGGCGGGATGTTGGTAGACATCCCGACCGCGATTCCCGACGACCCGTTGACCAGGAGGTTCGGCACGGAGGCGGGCAGGACTTCGGGTTCCTGCAAACGGTCGTCGTAGTTGGAGTGGAACTCAACCGTGTCCATCTCGATGTCGGCCAGCAGTTCCTCCGCGATGGGTGCCATCCGGGCCTCCGTGTACCGCATCGCGGCCGGTGGGTCGCCGTCGACGCTGCCGAAGTTCCCCTGCCCGTCGATGAGCGGGTAGCGCATCGAGAACGACTGGGCCATCCGGGCGAGGGCGTCGTATATCGACTGGTCGCCGTGGGGGTGGAAATCACCCATCGTGTCCCCGACGATGTTCGAGGACTTGCGGTGGGCCGCACCGCTCGTCACGCCGGAACGGTGCATCGCGTAGAGGATGCGCCGATGGACGGGTTTCAGCCCGTCGCGCACGTCCGGCAGTGCGCGGCCCGCGATGACGGACATCGCGTAGTCGATGTAGCTCTGTTCCATCTCGTCCTCGACGCGGACGGTCTGGACGCGCTCTGCAACTTCGTCGGGTACGTCCGGTGACTCTGAACTCATATATCGACCCACTCGGCTTCCGTCGCGTGGTCCTGGATGAACTGTTTGCGCGGTTCGACGGCGTCACCCATCAGCACCGAGAACATCTTGTCCGCTGCGGCGGCGTCCTCGATGGTAATCTGTTTCAGGATGCGATTCTCCGGGTTCATCGTGGTATCCCACAACTGCTCGGGGTTCATCTCGCCGAGACCCTTGAATCGTTGTACCTGCGAGGGGTTGCCGTCACACTTCTTCTCGATGATGCGGTCGCGTTCTTCCTCGGTCATCGCGTCGTACGTCTTGCCGCGATAGCGGACGCGGTACAGCGGCGGTTGGGCCGCGTAGACGTAGCCCGCTTCCAGCAGCGGTTTCATGTACCGGTAGAGCAGCGTGAGATACAGCGTCCGGATGTGCGCACCGTCCACGTCGGCGTCGGTCATGATGATGATTTTGTGGTAGCGCGCCTCCTCGATGTCGAACTCCTCGCCGACGCCTGTCCCGATGGCGGTGATGAAATCGCGTATCTTCTCGTTTTCGAGCACGCGGTCGAGGCGGTGTTTCTCGACGTTCAACACCTTCCCGAACAGCGGGAGGATGGCCTGGAACTTGCGGTCGCGGGCCTGTTTTGCCGACCCACCTGCGGAGTCACCCTCGACGACGAACAACTCCGACTCGGTCGGGTCGCGCGTCTGGCAGTCCGCCAGTTTGCCGGGGAGCGCACTCGTTTCGAGTGCGCTCTTCCGGCGGGTGAGTTCCTCTGCCTTCTTCGCGGCTTTGCGAGCCTTGGCCGCCTCGACTGCCTTTCGGATGATGGCCTGTGCCGTGTTCGGGTGCTCTTCGAAGTAGACCGACAGTCCTTCGTGGACCGCGCTCTCGACGATGCCCCGGACCTCGCTGTTGCCGAGTTTCGTCTTCGTCTGGCCTTCGAACTGCGGGTCGGGGTGTTTGATGGAGATGACCGCAGTCAACCCCTCGCGGATGTCCTCGCCCCGGAGGTTCTCGTCGATGTCGCTGAGGAGGTCGTTGTCGTTCGCGTAGTCGTTGACGACGCGCGTGAGGGCTGTTTTGAACCCGGTCAGGTGTGTCCCACCCTCGCGGGTGTTGATGTTGTTGGCGAAGGCGTGAATCGAGCCCTGCAGTTCGTCGGTGGCCTGCATCGCCACTTCGACCTGGATGTTTTGCTCCTCGTCTTCGAAGTAGATGACCTCGTCGTGGAGGGACGTCTTCGTCTCGTTCAGATACTCGACGAACTCTCGGATGCCACCCTCGTAGTAGAACGAATCGCCCTTTTCCTCGTCGCGTTCGTCCTCCAGCGTGATTTCGACGCCCGAGTTGAGGAACGCGAGTTCTCGCAGACGATTCTCCAGCGTCGAGTAGTTGAAATCGCTCGTTTCGAAGATGTCGTCGTCGGGCCAGAATCGAATCTCGGTTCCGTTCTCCTCGTCGGCGTTCAGGTCACGGACGCGTTCCATCTCGCCGCCGGGTTCGCCGCGCTCGAAGGTCTGTCGCCAGATCCCGCCGTCGCGTTTCACCTGGACTTCGAGGCGCTTGGAGAGGGCGTTCACCACGGAGATGCCGACGCCGTGGAGGCCTCCGGAGACCTGATAGGATTTGTTGTCGAACTTCCCACCGGCGTGCAGGACCGTCAGGATGACCTCCAGTGCGGGTCTGTCGTACTCTTCGTGGGTATCGACCGGGATGCCCCGACCGTCGTCCACGATGCTGACAGAATCGTCCTCGTGAATCGTCACGTCGATGGTATCACAGTAGCCAGCGAGTGCTTCGTCGATGGAGTTGTCCACGACTTCGAACACGAGATGGTGTAACCCGCGAGTGTCGGTAGAACCGATGTACATCGCCGGACGCTTTCGAACGGCCTGAAGCCCCTCGAGCACCTGAATCTGCCCGGCTCCGTACTCATTTCCGTCGCTCATAAATTCTGATTTATCGTAGACGCCCCCAACTGATAAAGGTCACGCACGCGCGCGCACGGAACAGAAAAAACTATCCTCCAGAGAGAGACAGGAACCCCCGCGAACGCGACGAACTACGTTTCATCGAAGCGAGACGATGCAGGAACGCGGCACATTTTTTCGGTGGTTCGAAACTCGTATCTCGATACGAGTTTCCTCGACTGATGTACACCGCCGCTTTCCCTCCGCACCTGTGAATTATGGCGAATTTAATCGTCGCATCGACCGGCGTGAGTGCCATACAGCCACTCACCACCGTGGCCGCGGCCACGGCCGAAAGACGGAGGAGAAACGAGCGACGGGTGTCGGAGGACATCTCTTTGTTTTTATCTTATCGCATCGAAAGTATTTAAACGCCCTCGTCGTATCGAATCGGCTCCGACGGACTATTTTGACGCTTCGTCCGTCCACTTTCACTTTCACTCCGCACCATCGGGGCAGTTTTAACCTACCCGGCGATAAATACGTCCGAAGAATGCCTTCGATGCAGTCGACGCTCGGCGACGAGGGGATCGCCGAAGAACTGGCCCAGAGCCAGCGACAGATCTCCATCGCCGAGTTCTTCGAGAAGAACAAGCACATGCTCGGGTTCGACAGCGGTGCCAGGGGGTTGGTCACCGCCGTCAAGGAGGCCGTCGACAACGCCCTCGACGCCTCCGAAGAAGCCCGATTGAAACCGTTCGTTCGCGTCAAGATAGAGGAGAACGGGGATTACTATCGCCTCATCGTCGAGGACGAGGGGCCGGGTATCACACGAGAGCAGATTCCGAAGGTGTTCGGGAAACTGCTCTACGGCTCTCGGTTCCACAAACGCGAACAGTCCCGCGGACAGCAGGGTATCGGTATCTCCGCCGCCGTCCTCTACTCGCAGTTGACCAGCGGGAAACCCGCGAAAATAACGAGCAAGCCGAAAGGAACCACCGGCCAGCGCTACTTCGAACTCATCATCGACACCGACGAGAACGAACCGGAGATCCAGACCGAATCCGACACCCCGCCAGTCGGACGCGAACTCGTCGGCACGCACGGGACGCGAATCGAACTGGAGATGGAAGCGAACATGCGCGCCCGCCAGCAACTCCTCCGGTACATCAAACACACCGCGGTCGTCAATCCGCACGCGAAGATCGTCTTCGAAGAGCCGGGGATGGAAGCGGGCGACGAACTCGTCTTCGAGCGCGCAGAGGGTGCCGCCCTCCCCGCCGAGACCGAGGAGATTCGCCCGCATCCACACGGCGTCGAACTCGGCACCCTCCTGAAGATGCTCGCCCAGACCGACTCACACAGCGTCTCGGGCTTCCTCCAGACCGAGTTCACCCGCGTCGGGAAGAAGACGGCGGAGAACGTCATCGAGAACTTCCGCGACCGCCACTTCGGGCGCGAGGCCGCGTGGCGACCGCCCCAACCCCACGAGGAAGCGGATATCGCCGCCGCCGTCGAGGCGGCGGTCGCGAACAAGGGTGCCGACGCCACCGCCGCCTTCGCCGAGCGCGTCACCGCAAAAATCGAAGAGAGTGACCGAATCTCGCACCATCAGGTGCGCGCGGTCGTCGCGGTCACCGCCGAGGAGGTCGAAGACGAGTTCGGCACGTCCTTCGGCGACACGGTACAGGAGAACGCACTCGAGGCCGCGTGGGACGCCATCACCGACGACCGAGTGTCCGACCTCTACGAACTCGTCGACGAGGCGACGAGCACCCGGAAAGACGACGAGACGGTTCGCGCACTCGCCGAACGAATCGCAGCGAAGTTCGACGGCGAGGAGGGTACGGACCGGGCGACCGAAAAACGCCTGACTGAGTACGTCGAGCGCGCGGCGGACATGACCGAAGAGCGCGCGGACGCGACCATCGGCGAGACGGCCCGTGAGAACGTCGTCGACGCCATCTGGGAGTCGATGGTGACGGTGCCCGACGACGTACCGAAGGTGAAAGCCATCGCAGACGACCGCGACACTGCAAGCGAACTGCTTGATGCGATGGCGGTGACCGACATCATCGCTCCCCCGACGAACTGTCTTTCGCCCATCACCGCCGAACTCGTGGAAGCCGGACTTCGCAAAGAGTACGACGCCGACTTCTACGCGGCGGCGACCCGCGACGCGGACGTTCACGGCGGCGACCCCTTCATCGTAGAAGCAGGAATCGCCTACGGCGGCGAGTTGGACGCCGAGGGGTCTGCGGAGGTGTTGCGATTCGCCAACCGTGTTCCGCTCGTCTACCAGCGCGGGGCCTGTGCGACGACGGACGTGATTAAGTCCATCGGCTGGCGCAACTACAATCTCGACCAACCCGGCGGGCGTGGAATCCCCAACGGACCGGTCGTCATCATGGTTCACGTCGCGTCCACCAACGTTCCGTTCACGAGCGAGTCGAAAGACGCCATCGCCAACGTCCCGGCCATCGAAGACGAGATAGAGTTGGCGATTCGGGAGGCGGCACGCGAACTCAAATCGTACCTCAAGAAGCGTCAATCGCTCAAGAAACGCCAGAAAAAACAGAGCGTCATCGCCACCATTCTCCCCGAGATGGCACACAAACTCTCGGAAGTGACCGGCCGAGAGGAACTCGTCATCGAAGACTCGCTGGCGCGCATAATGAACAACGTGCTCGTCGAACGCGAAGTCGAGGACGGAACCGTCAGCCTCGTCATCGAGAACCACTCCTCGACGAACGAATCGCCGAAACTCACCGACATCGTCGCGACCAGACCCGAGAATCTCTCGGACGGTGCGTCCGCAGTCGAGATGGACGGCGAGTGGTTCGTCACGTGGGAACCGACCGTCGAGAGCGGTGAGGAGGCCGTACTCGAGTACACCGTCGCTGACGACGTATCGTTCGACAGCGTGACCGTCGAAGGAATCGAAGCGGAACGACTGACCAACAACACATGAGCGCAGATATCGACGCCGAAGCCCAGGTAAAACTCATCGACCTCGCCGCAGAGTTCTACGACCAGTTCGCAGCGGGAGAGATTCCCCACATGTCCATCCCGACGCGGACGAAGAGCAACATCGAGTACGACGAAGACGAACGCGTCTGGGTGTACGGCGACCGGACGAGCACCCGCAGTGCGAACAGCGTCCGTGGGGCACGGAAACTGCTGAAGGCCGTTTACACCATCGAGTTCCTCTCGAACCAACTCGAAGAAGACCGCTCTTCGACCCTCCGTGAGTTGTACTACCTCTCGGAATCGTGGGACTCGAAGGAAGCGCAGTTTTCCGACCAGGACGAGTCGAACCAGCTCATCGAGGACCTGGAAATCGTCTCGGACGTGACCCGCGAGGACTTCCACATGCGCCCGGAGGAGTCGGGTGCGACCATCATCGGCCCCCTTCACCTCCGAGAACAGACTCGCCGGGGCGAACGTGACATCCACTGCCAGGAGGACGTCGGCGAAGGTGGCTACCAGATTCCGAACAATCCGGACACCATCGAGTTTCTCGACCACGACACGGATTTCATCCTCTGTGTGGAGACCGGTGGTATGCGCGACCGACTCGTCGAAAACGGCTTCGACGAGGAGTACAACGCCCTCATCGTCCACCTGAAAGGGCAGCCAGCGCGTGCGACCCGACGTATCACCCGGCGACTCCACGAGGAACTCGACCTTCCCGTCACGGTGTTCACCGACGGTGACCCGTGGAGTTACCGCATCTACGGGTCGGTCGCCTACGGCTCTATCAAGAGTGCGCATCTGAGCGACTATCTCGCCACGCCCGACGCGCAGTTCATCGGCATCCAACCCGGAGACATAGTCGAGTACGACCTTCCGACGGACCCCCTCTCGGACTCGGACAAGAACGCACTCGAAAGCGAACTGGAGGACCCACGCTATCAGACCGACTACTGGCGAGAGCAGATAGAACTCCAACTCGACATCGAGAAGAAGTCCGAACAGCAGGCGCTCGCTTCGCATGGGTTGGACTTCGTGACCGACACTTACCTCCCCGACCGCCTCGGTGAGATGGGTATCATCTGAACCGGCCACGATTTTTTACGCTCGAATGCCATCGGTCAGGATGGATGCAACCGGTAGACGAGTACATCGTTTCGCTGTTCTTCGTTCTCCTCGTCGCCCTGGGAGTTCGCCTGGTCGTCAACCAGTTCTCTAACGTCTCTTACTCCGCCGTGCTCGTGTTGACGGGATTTCTCATCTCGCTTTTCGGTATCGACGTCGGGCTCGTCCTGTCACACGACACCATCATGGCCGTGTTGCTCCCGGCGCTCTTGTTCCAGGGCGCGGTCGAACTGGACTTGGGGGCGCTCCGAAACTCGGCTATCGTTCCCGTCGTTCTCGTCGTCGTCGGCATCCCGGCCGCCGTCGCTCTTCTCGCCCCGGCGACGACGTTCGCGACGGGTCTACCGCCGTTCGTCGCGCTGCTTTTCGCGGTTATCGTCTTGCCGACCGACCCGGCGGCGGTCCTGTCTCTCTTCGAGGAACTGGGTGCCCCGGACCGACTCTCGAACATCGTCGAGGCCGAGAGCCTCCTCAACGATGGCGTCGGGGTCGTGCTCTTCGCCATCGTCCTCGACCTGTGGTGGCGAGCCGACCAGCCCGGGGCCAGTCTGTCTTCCGACCTGTCGGCGGCGGTCTTGCGATTCGGTACCGATTTTCTCGTCGTCGGTGTCGGCGGGTTACTGCTCGGGATGGGTCTGGGATACGCGGCTCATCGGCTCACGTGGTGGATAGACGAGCGCATGGCGACGGTGCTGTTGACTGCCTCCGTCGCGTACGGCAGTTTCCTCCTCGCGGAGTATTATCTGGGCGTGAGTGGAATCCTCGCGACGGTCGGTGCTGGCCTACTGATGGGTATTCGGGGAGAGGAGTACACCGAACGCCCCGAGGACGTCGCGTTCATGCACGCCGTGTGGGATACGGCTGCCTTCGTGGTTACGACGCTGCTCTTCTTGCTAATCGGCGCGAACGTCCGAATCGAGAATCTCGCTGCAAACGTCGAACTCGTCACGGTCGCACTGGTGTTGGTCGTCACCGTCCGTGCCGTCGTCGTGTACGGTCTCCTCGGTGCGCTGAACGTCGTCAGGCCACACTCGATTCCGATGAGCTATCAACACGTTCTGATATGGGGCGGCCTCCACACCGTCATCCCAGTGGCGCTCGTGCTGGGTACGCCCGCCGCGGTACCGTTCCGGACGGAGCTTCGAACCATGGTGTTCGGCGTCGCTGTCTTCGGAACCGTCGTACAGGGCCTGTTGATGCCATACGTTCTCCGAGCGACTGGAACCGCAGCAGACGGATGACGGTTCTCGGCCGACGACGGACCTCGCCTCGCTATCGACGTTCGACCGTCGTCGTCACTGCTCGTCCAACACGACGGGGACGCCCCGTTTGGCGACGTCCGTCGCGAACGCACCCGAATCGGTTTCCAGCGCTGAGAACGTGTCGTAGTGAATCGGCAGGACGAGCCCCGGGTTCAACCCCGCTGCCAGTTCCGCCGCTTCGTGTCTGTCCATTGTGAAACTCCCGCCGATGGGTGGGAGAAAGAGCGACACCTCGAGTTCCGAATGCCCTTCCAGTACGTCCGAGTCGCCGGGCCAGAAGACCGTCGTTCCAGCCAGCGAGAGCAGATAGCCGACGCCGAAGCCTCTCGGATGGAACGGTTCGCCGTTCGCGTTCGTGTGGGGCCCGTCCGATTCGTTGTAGGCCGGAAGCGACCAGACCTCACAGTGGCCGACCGTGCAGCGGTCTTCTTCCCCGATTCGCCGGACATCGTAGGGGAGGTCGTCCACTGCTTTCACGTCCCGGTCGATTTCGGAAGCGTCGACTCCCTCGTAGACGACGACGGTGGCGTCCTCCCCGGCGACGCGTTCGATTCCGTCGGAATCGTAGTGGTGGTCGTGCGTGACGAAGACGGCGTCGCCGTCCCGTGCGTGGTAATCGACCGGGTTCGGGTGGGCCGCATCCGGACTGTCCGGTTTCCATTCGCCGGTCAGGACGCCGTACCGACCGGGGTCGACGTACGCGACGAACCCGTCTTCGGTTTCGAGTCGGACCGTCGCGTAGCCGAACCACTCCACCGTCAGGCCGTCGTACTGAACCGTCATACCAGTCGATAGTCTCGTTTTCGCGTAAAAGGGTTGGGGTGGACGTGTCTGAGGACGATGGCTACGTCGAAACGATTCACGTCTCGGACGTGACGGGCCGATGGTACGTCTTCGTCTCGCCATCAGAACCGGCCTCCCTGGTTTCGACCGTACCTTCGGCGACCAACTCGTCCAGTGCATCGTCGAGAGAGATGCGACCGCGTCAATCGTCGGACGTGGCTATCGACGACGCCGTGGTCAGGAGCGGTCGGTGTGAGATGGCGATACCGAGTGAGACACCGAGTGGGATGACGCCCACGAGAGCGAGCGCCACCGCCGGTGTCATCGCATCCGCGACTTGTCCACCGATTATCAGAAATGGAATACGGACGACAGCCCCGACGAAGGCGACGGCACTGAGCTTCGTCGCCCGACCAACGGAGTCCGCTCTGTCGTTCAGGTAGGTGCTGTGAATCGGATGGGCGACGTCACCACAGGTTCGGAAACCGACGACAGCCACGAGTGTCGTGACCACGGTGAGAGAACCATTCAGCATCCAGATACCGACGAGTGGAAGCAACATCGTAGCACCACCGATGCCGACCAGCACGAGCAACGCGCCAGTCGACCCCAGCGTCTCACGGAGAGTATCTGCCCTATCGACGGCGGCCGCAGACAACGCGGTGAACGTCGCGTAGAGGCAACCGAGGACGACGAACTCCGGAAATGGAACGCCTGCGACGGTTACGGTCGTTTGCGGCAGGACGCGGACTACCACGGGTTGGAGGTAGTCACCCGCGGCGGACGAGGCTTCGGTGAAGACAGCGACGATACCGACGACGACGCGGAGATCACGACGCCCGAGGAAGCGTCGAATCACGGTCAATGCACGACGGGGAGTGAGGGGAGTGTCGCCACCGTCTCCGATACCATCGCTGTTCCGGTAGTTCCTATTCGCGGGCAGCGACGCGACGATGGCGACGCCGAGCCAACTGAGTGTGGCGGCAAAGGCAAATGGAATCAGCGGGTGAAAGACGTAGAGGAGACCGCCGGCGACCATTGTCATCGCAGAAACCCAGAGACGCAGTGCGGAGCCACGGCTCTCGATTTCGGTGTACCGCCCTTCCTCGCCAGCCTCCACGGGAGAATCGTACAGCCATGCCTCGGTGATACTCGATTGAAAGGCACTGGCAAATCCGAAGACGACCACGACGGCCGTCGTCGAGCGCACGAACGCCCACGAGGAGATGCCGACTGCGAACAGCGTCTGGCTGAGCAGGAGACTTCGCCGACGACCGAAACGGTCGCCGACGTATCCGCTGGGTACCTCGCCGAGGATGGTCACCGCGGCCATCATCGAACTGCCGATAGCCAGGTCGGTGAACGTCACTCCACGATTAACAAGGAACACGTTCAGGAACGGGCCGATAAATCTGATTGCGGAGATGCAGCGGTAGGCGTAGTACGTTAGCACCGCCCGGCGGAGTTCGTTCACCACGACCACCTCCGAGGAAACCCGTGGGAAAGAGCGCACAGCAAAACCGATGAGCTGGCCGTCTCGGAGACGGAGGGGAGTGCGTAGAGCGATACTGTCGGTCGGAACTGTGTGTGAACTGTCGGAACATACGGCGTGACGGAGTGGTGGTCACAACGCAGGTCACCGCTCAGTGTCACGGGCACGGATACCCGAAGCTACGCGGTGTTGCGTCGTCGGACTACGATCGAAATGTCACGCCGTTATCGACATACACCGGGGATAGTGAAATACAGATGACAAATTTACTGTGGGGAGTCTCCCAAACTCCTGTCGAGGGGCGAGTCCTTTCGTTCACGACCGTCTGCGTTTGGTCCGTGCGGCCACGACGCTGTCATCCCGGTGCGCGAAAATTCCCGTCCGGATGCCGAGCACTCGCTCGATACTGAACCGAATCGAAATACATCATCTCTGCTGCGTTTCTGCGAGTCGTTCCACGCGCGAAAGCGAATCAGCATCGTCCGGCGATTTGTCGTCGCGGACGCCGAGAAATCGCGGGAAGCGCAGGGCGTAGCCGGACGAGTAGGTCGGCGACCGTTGAATCTCCTCGTAGCCGACTTCGAAGACGACCCGCGGCGTGATTTCGACCGTTTGTCCGTCCTGCGTAGCGATGTGCGGTTCGAGGAGTTCGGTCAGTTCGGCCAGTTCCTCGTCGGTGATACCGGTGGCGACCTTGCCGATTGTCTCGAAGCCGTCCTCGGTCCACGCCGACAGCAAGAACGTGCCGAGGAAACTCGCCCGTCTGCCCTCGCCCCACTCCGCGCCGGTCACCACGAGGTCGACGGTCTCCACGTCCGGTTTTCGCTTGAGCCAGTTCTTCCCTCTGCGACCCGGCGAGTACGTCGAATCGGGATTTTTCAGCATGATGCCCTCGTGACCCGCCTCCAGCGCGTTCGCCTCGACGTCGGCGATCTCTTCTGCGTCGTCGGTGACGGTGAGCGCTGAGACGCCGCCCGACAGTACCGCTTGCAATCGGTCGTGGCGTTCCGCAAGAGGTGCCGAGAGCATATCCTCGCCGTCTGCGTGCAGGCAGTCGAACGCCCGGAGTTCGAGGCTCACTTCCTCGCGGGCGCGGGCGACGTCGTGTTTTCTGCGGAATCGTCGCAGGACTTCCTGAAACGGGAGGGGTTCGCCCTCGTCCATCGCCACGACTTCGCCGTCGATGATGGCAGAGGTGTCGCAATGTTCGCGGGTGTACTCCACGATTTCGGGGAGGGCGTCGGTCACGTCCTCCATGTTCCGCGAGAAGATTCGAACGTCCTCGCCGTCGTAGTGAATCTGCGTTCGAGCGCCGTCGAACTTCCACTCGACGCCCGCTTTCTCCCAGTCGTCGAGTGCGTCGGAGACGGTACCCGCCTGCGCGAGCATCGCCTGCACGGGCCGACCGACTTCCAATTCCATCGCATCGAGTCCCGTTTCGCCCTCGTCGCGGGCGACTCGGGCGACGCGGCCGTAATCGTTCGACACCTGCAATGCGCGTTCGACCGCGTCGACGGGCACCTCGAACGCCCCCGAGATGGCGTCTCGAACCGTCCCCTCGCCGACGCCGATTCGCATCTCCGAGAGGACGAGTCGGGCGAGATAGCGCGCTTCCTTCGAACTGGTTCGGTTGAACAGTCCGAACAGAATGTCCATCTTCGTGTCCTGGCTCCCCGACCCCTCGGTGTGTGCCAGCGTTTCGAGTTCCTTTGCGACGGTCGCGACGGTCAACTCGTCTCGCCCCGAACCGAACGCGGCGAGTCCCTGCTGCCCGCCGAAGTCGTAACTCGCCGCGACTGCGCCGACGTCTCCCATCTCGGCGAGGCGGTCTTCCACGTCGTCGGCCGAGACGTTCCGCCCGGCAGCGCGGGCGATAGCCGTATAACAGAGGTTCGGCCCGATATCGAGCGTTATGGAGTCCCACGCCGGGAACACCCGGCCCTGGACGAACCGGGCGAGCACTTCGACGTCGTCGTTCGCGGCCGAGAGGAGGTCGACGACGGCCTCGATGATGTCGCTGTCGGCACTCAGTTCTTCGATTTCACCAGCACGCTCGGCGAACTCCGCGAACTCCATTACCGGCGATTTTCGACGGGCGGAGATAAATCGAACGGTCGATAATTCACGGACTGGATGGTTGAAACACTCGTTTTACTTTACCGACAATTTTTACGAAGGGAGGACGACAGGGAAGGTGTGCGCCGCCGCGAACTACTCGTTTCTGCCGGAGTGCTCGTGAGCAGCGGTTGTCTCGGCCAGTTGGTCGGCGGGAAGCGGACTGACGAGAGTATGTCCGTGACGTTGAATTTGCCGTCGGTAACGCCGACGGTTCGACTGACGTGGAAGCACCCCCGAACGTTCGATTTCGGCCAGATTCGAAGCAGATCGTCGTTTCGGGCGCGCTCTGGGTCGGTTCCGGGTCGTGTAATAAGGCAAAACTCGCCACGGTTTCGTACGACCGGTCGAACGAAACGCTCGACGTTGTCGTTAAGACGGGAGAGAAAGACGGTCTTTTGCGCGATATTCCGCTTTTGCCGGTCGGCTGTACGGCTGATATGAGCGCAGATGCTTACGAACTCGTCGTCACGTTCCGTGAATCAGTGGCGAGGACAGTCATTGCGACTGAGCGCCGCCACGGCGAAGCGACGAAAACGACGGCCACAAAGCCCGTGGATTGAAGCGTCTGGCACGCTCACTCCCCTCCAATGACTGAGGACCTCGTATCGCAGGTTCAGGACGTACTTTCCGTCGACAGTAGCGGGTTTCAAACTCGCGTCGAGGAGGACGCAGAGGTCATCAAGCGGGAACTCGCGGACGGAACGTTCGACAATCCGCAGGCCATCATCGGCTTCGAGTACGAGTTCTACGCCGTCGATGCCGAGACGAAAGCCCTCGCCCGCGTCCCACGCAGACTGCTCGAACTCATCGGATTCGAGAAGGAACTGGGCTTGCACAACGCGGAGATGTCGACCAGTCCGCAACCGTTGAACGAGTACGGTCTGGCCGCACAGGAAGCCGAGGTGAAAGCCCGCCTGTCTGCGGCGGAGAATCGAACCACTACCGAAGGGATGCTCCTCGTCAGCGACGGCCTCTGGACGATTCCGCCGGAAGGCGAGACCGCCCGCGAGTATCTCACCGACAGCGTCGAAGACGACGGTGTCAGAATCGCGTCGAACATGAGCGACTCGGTGCGGTATCACGCGATGGCGAACGCCGACGACACGGCGGGGATGGAACTCGACGCTCCACACGTCTCGCTCTCGGCGGAGACGGTGATGCCGGAGAGTCTCATCACGTCGATTCAACCCCACTATCAGATGCCTCACGCCCGCGACCTGCCGACCTACTTCAGATACGCGATTCGAATCGCGGCCCCACTGCTTGCGCTGGGCGTGAACTCGCCGTTCTTCCCACCGGACCTGTACGACGACGCGCCGCCGGAGGAAATCGTCGACGAAGCGTGGATGGAAAACCGAATCGGTGTCTTCGAGTCGGTGCTGAATCAGAACGACCCCGGCAAAGTTCGGTTCCCCGAAGACGTCGAATCGGTCGAAGCGACTATCGACAACATAGCGGCAGACCGCACGATGGTTCCGATGCCCGTATCACGTTCGGCCCGCTTCGACGACGAGTTCGCCCACTTCCGACTGAAACACGGAGCCTACTGGCGCTGGGTGCGACCGGTCTTCGGCGGCCCGACGCGGTCTGCCGCCAACGCCAGACTCGAATTTCGACCCATCGCGGCCCAGCCGACCGTTCGGGATTCGATCGCGTTTCAGGCGGCGTTCGCCGGCTTGTTAGAGAGCACGTTCCGCCGGGAACATCCCGTTCGCCACCTCGACTGGGTGGTCGCGCGAGACAACTTCTACGCCGCTATGCGCGAGGGACTCGACGCCGACCTCTACTGGATTACCAACGACGGTGAGGAGACGACCGACACTGAGTCGGTGTTCGCCGACCTGTTCGCCCACGCGAAAGACGGACTGCAAGCCCGGGGGTTGTCCGACGAGACGGCCGCGAAGTATCTCTGGCCGCTTCGTCAACGTGCCCGCCACGGCGTGACGCCGGCGGGATGGAAAAAGACCGAGGTTCGGGAACGACTTGACGACGGTCAGACGTTCGCAGACGCTATCGAAGGGATGCAGCGGACGTACATCGACCGACAGAAAGAGACGTTACTCGAGGGAAGTTTCGCAGACTGGACCTAGAGCACGTCGTCGAAGTTCTTGTGGCCGACGATTTCCACGTCTTCTTCCGTGATTTCTGCGAGGAACACACCGTTTCCGCTGCCCGTGTCGCGCTCGACCGCGCTCTTGATACCGCGGGCCGCGATGGTCTTTGCCTCCTCGTTCGAGAGACCCTCCTCGTAGTCCTGTTCGAGCACACCGTAGGCCAGTTGCATCCCGCTTCCCGTGACGGTGTAGTCGTCGGACATGACGCCACCGGCGGGGTCGAGGCTGTAGATGTGAGACCCTTCTTCGTCGATACCACCGAGGATTGGAGAGACCATGAAGAACGGGCCGCCACGGAGCATGTTCCCTGCGAGCGTCGAGAGGGCCTGCATACTCATCTGCTCGCCGCGCCGCGATTCGTAGAGATTCGATTCGATGCGCATCGTCCGGATGAACGACTGTGCGCCCCCGACCGACCCGGCCATCGTCAGTGCCGCCCTCGGGTGAATCTGTTCGACCTTCTGGACGTTCTTGTTCGAGACGAATCGCCCGCCGAGGCTGGCACGCATGTCAGTCGCCATGACGACGCCATCTGCGGTCGTGAGACCGATGGTCGTCGTCCCGGTCTTGTTGACGTTTTTGAGGTCGTCTTTCGAGAACTCACTTTGGGGCAGCGAGCCGATTTCCGGCTCGTACGGACTGGTTTCGGTGCCACTGACGCGCTCGAGATTGCGCGAAAATTCGGAACCGTGCATTGGAGTACGCATTACCCGGACGTAATCCGTCAGCACTGATAAAACCAACCATTCCGGGTATGGACTGTCGTAAAACCAGCAGTCGTGTTACGCGTTCGATTCTGTGGCCTCGTCGTACGCTTTCTCTAGTGTCTCCATGAGACGGTGCATCGGGATTGGCACACCTGCCCGCCGGGCTACGAGGGCAACCGGAAGCAGGAGAATGCCGGTCAGGACACTAAGCTGGTACAGGGCGAACAGGGTCAGGCGTCGTAGCGGTGCGAACATCTCGTACCTCGGCCGTGCCTGAGCTATCTCTCTATAAAAGCATTTCTGAATTCTTACTATCATAATTATTTATGTTGCGGAACATGCCCGGCGCAGTCTGCCGATTCAACTATGCTTGTCCACTGGTCAACTGAAGACGGATTCGAGCGCGTCACGACGTAGGAACGGAGTTTCTAACGCTGGGCGTACGCATAAGTTATGGACATTATCGGTCTCTCGTGCGCGCAGACTGGTCAAATCAGCTGACACGTGTCACCACGAATCGTGGCTCGGTACGTCGAGTTCTGACGTCCCCAGAAGTTCGCACTCGGCGCGTCGTTCGCCTGGCCCCGGCCTGCGATTCGAACCCGACCGTCTCGTCGGGCAAAGCAGGGAACCGAACCGTCGTCTGACAGTTCGACCGTGGCCGGTACGCTTTTGCTCACGACTATCGTACGCCGTTCGTCATGCCCGAGAAGGTATACGACGTGTATCTGGTACCGACTGGAAAACGGGGGAGCGAACAGAACATCGTCTCGCCGGTCGAAGGTTCAGAACTGGAGTTCTACGAAACGGGAGTCTGGCTCACGCGAACCGGTGGCAGAAATTTCTTCCCGTACGAGCAGATTCGAACGATTCGAGAGCACGACGGGAGCGACCGAGCGTAGTTAGCTCGCGTCCAGGCCGACGATTTCACGGGCGAAGATGTCTGCGTAGCCCGAGAAGGAGAGTTTGAGCGACGGAACACCGGGGAACGTGAGCGTCTGGAGTGCGAGCATCGGTCGCTCCACGTCCACACCCAGACGGCGGAGCGCGTTCCCTATCGCGCCGTAGAGTTTCGCCGTCTCCTCGACTTCGAGGTCGGAGCACACGCCGCCGACCCGCGTCGGCAGTTCCGCGACCACGTCACCGTCTTTGACGACGGCCCAGCCACCACCCATATCGTTGACGTGGGCGACCGCGTGACGCACGTCGTCGCCGCTTCCGACCGCCACGACGCCGGGAAGTTCCCAGGTGAGACTGGTCGCTACCGCTCCGTCGAGCGTCCCGTAACCCGCCAGAAAGCCGGTGAAGCCGGTTCCGTCGCCGTCGGGGTGCCGGTCTAACAGGGTGGCCTTCAACAGTCCGTGTTCCGGTGCGGCGACGAGTTCGCCGTCTTCGACGGGGGGTTCGACCCTCGTCTCTCCGGAGAGCAGACCGCCCCGGTACTCGATTGCCCGCACTGGCCCGTCGATTGCGGGCACTCGGAATTCCTCGGGGTCGGTGCTGACGTTCACACTGTCGTAGAAGTGCTCGGGATACTCATAGGAACGCGGTGCGACGGTGGTCTCGTGGTTGTTGTAGACGATTTCGCCGCCACTGACGACGGTGGTGACGTTGACGGTCTCTAAGTCGTTGATGATGACCACGTCGGCGATGCTCCCGGGGGCGAGCGTCCCGAGGTTCTGCAGGCCGAAGTGTCGCGCCGGGTTGAGCGTCACCATCCGAATGGCGTCGGCCGGTGGGACCCCCTCTTCGATGGCCCGGCGAACGACCACGTCCATGTAGCCCTCGCGGGTGAGCTGTCTCGGCCACATCCCGTCCGTCGAGAGCGAAATCTCGCTCGCTCCGATTTCCTCGTAGGCCTCGCCGACCGCACCCATGTCGTCTCGAATCGACCCGTACCGACCGATGGCGTGGATGCCGTTCTCGACGCGCTCGATAATCTCGTCGGCGGTGATAGCCTCGTGGTCGTCGTCGACGATGGACGCGAACGCCTGTAGTTTCGGACCCGAACAGCCTGCGCCGTGTCCGGTGACCGTCTTCCCTTCGCGTTTGGCGCGTTCGTACAGCACCTCCGCTCGCGTGTCGCGTCCGACGGCGTGAATCCAGTCGGTTTCGCCGACGCCGACGATCCGCGGGTCTTCGAGGAGGTGAGCGAGCGATTCGGGGTCGGCGCGTCCGGGTTCGAACGTGTCGATTATCGGTTGTGGCGGGACGGAAGCGTACACGCGAATCGGGAGGTAGGACGTCGCGGCGAGCAACTGCTCGACACCCTCCGTTCCGAAGGCAGGGCCGAATCCAGTCACCTCCGAGACGACGGTCGTCGTCCCACCTTCGAGGGCGTAGTGGTAGGCGTTCTCGAACGTCTGGTGGAGGTCCAGGTGGGTGTGAGCGTCGATGAATCCCGGAACGACGACGCGGTCGGTCGCGTTGATGACCTTCGTGTCGTCGCCGATAGCATCCGTCGCGGATTCTGGTAGGGCCGCGACGCGATTGTTCCGTATCACCACGTCACGGGCCTGGAACTCACAGAGTTCGGGGAGGAGAACGCGGCCGTTTCGGATGACGAGATCTGCAGGTTCGTCATCGAGAGCGACTGGTTGCAAGTCGTTCACGCCGTCACCTCCTCGTACACCACGACACCGCCGCGTTCTTCGTGTTCTATCTCTCCTCGGTCTTCGAGCACGTCGAGGTGACCGACCGCCTCGCTCATGGCCGGGAAGTACTCCGTCGCGGGCAGGTCGTCGAACAGCGCGTTCATCACGTCGAACGCCGTCGTCGGGCCGTCCACGATGTCACGGACGGTCTCGGTTCGGTCTTCGTGGGCGGCGAGAATCTCTTCGATTCGCTCCGTCGGGGCCGTAATCTCCTCGCGGTGGCCCGGAAGAAATCCGTCGAATTCGCGGTCGCGGAGCTGTTCGAGAGACCGGTTGTACGCCGGGAGGACGCGGGGACGGCTGTCGCCGTCCTCGGCAGGCGGCTGGAGGAGCGGGTTCGGCGTGATGTCGGGGAGGACGTGGTCGCCGACGAGCGCGCGCGACTCGCCATCGGTTTCGAAGGTGAAGATGGTTTCACCCGGCGCGTGTCCCTGCACCGCTTCTGCGGTCACGTCGACTCTTTCGACGGAGACCGATTCGCCGTCCGTCAGTTCGAGGTCCGTTTCGACGCCGGGTGAGACGGAGAGGTACGCCGCCGGGAGGTCGGTCACTGTCCTGGCAGTGGTCTCTGCCATCCCGCTCCGGTCGAAGAAGTCGGCGAAGTACGACTGTTCGTACTCCAACCGTCGTTCGAAATCGCTGATTATCTTCGCCGTTTCGGGACTCGCGACGACGCGCGCGCCCAATTCTCGAAGCCGTGCCGCCAGTCCGAAGTGGTCGGGATGTGGGTGGGTGACCAGCACCTGCTCGATGTCCGTTGGGTCGAGTTCGCGGTGTTCCAACTCTTCGAGCAACGCTGTCCATGCTTCTTCACTTCCCGGACCGGGGTCGACCAGCGTCCGCCCCGCGAGATAGGCGTTCACTGGTCCTATTTGAAACGGCGTCGGAATCGAAAACCGGGTGAACATACCCCTGCTTTCTTTGCCCGAGGTAAAACCGTTTTTGAACCGCCAGTCGATTCCGCATTCTGGCGAAATCGTTATATTTGTCCCCTTCGTAAGGACACAATTGGAGTACACGACGATGAACAAACATTTCGAAGACGCGTGGTACTACCTTCGACGTGCCGGCACGCACCTCGAACGTGGTATCAGAGAGGAACTGGAACCGTTCGAACTGAAGATTCGAGAGGCGACCGGCAGGGAGAAGACTCGAGAACCGTCCCGGAGCGGGACGGTGCGGTCGAACATCCAGGACGTAGAGAAGAAGGCAAAACGACGCTCCCGTGACGCAGTGCGCGACGCGCGAAAACGTATCGGGCTGAGCTAAGGTTCGAAACCGACGCACTCACAATCGGTGAAATCGCAGTTCTCGAACCGCGGCGACGCCGCATTCTTTCGGTCGACGTCGACTCGTCCACGGAACGTCGAGTTTCGGAGTTCGACGTCGTCCGCCTTGACCAGCACCGTCGTTCGGTCGCTGGCTTCGTGGGTGGCGGTCACGCCGTCGAACACGACGTTCGCGCCGAGAACGTTGATTCCGTTTCGATTGTTCGCTCCCGATTCGAAGGTGAGCGTGCAGTCTCGAAGCGTCGTACCGTCGCGCCAGAGTTCCGCGCAGTAGGTGTGTTTCGAGCCGTCGCCGCCGTCGTGCAGTTCGACTCGTTCCAGTAGCACCTCGCTCACTCCGTCCTGGGTCGCCTCGTCCTCGGCCGACCAGTCGTTGACCTTGATGGCTCGGGCCGACGAGTCACAGTCGATTCGGAGGTCACGCACGCGGGCCGACAGACTCGAAACGCGCAGACCGTCGTTGTCGCAGTTCGGCAGAGTCATCTCGCCGCCCGAGACGTGCACTTCCCCCTCCTGCAACCAGAGACCACACCCGGTGTACGTCGTCTCGTCCACGTCGATTCGAACGTTCCGGGCCACGTCGCCGTCTCCCAGGCGGAGGTTCGCGTTCCCGTTGTCCTTCCAGCGTCCTCCCTCGACGACGCACGGCCCCTCGCCGCCGGCGAGGTAGCCACCGTTGTTCACCCACCCCTCGACGTGACACTCACGGAACGTCAGCTCGCCTCGATGGTCGTCGGTGACGCTGATGCCGATCGGATGGCTCGTTTGGGACTCCACGGACGACTGGTCGGGATACGCGTCGGGGCGAAACGCACAGCCATCCGGAAGCGAGACGTTCACGACCCCCGACCCGTCGGGGTGCGTGACGGCGGCGTAAATCGCGCCGAGGGCCTTCTTTTCCGCCGACGCGCACTCGCCGACCACCGACACGTCTTCGATTCGGAGGTCGCGAGCGGCCCGTGCGGAGACGGCTTGCGCGCCCACCCCATCCGCGCTCATATCGAACGTGAGATTTCTCACCTCCACGCGCTCGGCGGCCTCGTCGGGTGCCACACCCCACCCGCCGCCCACGTCGAGACAGTACTGCTGGTCGGGGTCGGTCACGACCAGCGTCGCGTGCGGGTCGCCCTCGATGGCGATAGCTTCGCAGTCGTTGTGCTCGAACCGTCCGTCTATGTGGTATCGCCCTTCGGGCAGGACGAACTTCGTCCGAGCGTCAGCGTGTTCGGCGAGGACGCGATGCAGCGACTTCTCGCCGTCTCGAACGGCAGGGTCCCTCTCGGCAACGTTCACCACGTTCCAGTCGTTCACGTCAGGGGGTGGGTATCCGCGACCCTTGGTCGTAGTGGCCGCCCGCTTTCGAAAGCAAGTCTTAAGTCTCGGGCAAGGAAATCTGAAACTGCGAGGGTCGGTAGTCTAGTCCGGTTATGACAGCTCCTTCACACGGAGCAGATCGGCAGTTCGAATCTGCCCCGACCCACTCGTTTTGTGGCGAACAACTCGGTGAGTGCCGCGTCTGCGGCACTCGCCCCAGCGTGAGCCACGAAATAGTCGGAGGGGCAGTTCGAACTAGACAAGACGCAGTCCGCGGAGCGTAGCGGTGTGAGCAGACCCGTCTTGGCGTAGTTCGAATGCCGAAATTAGTCGATTTGGGTATCGTCGGCAGGGACGGTGAAACAGTCCGCCTGCGTGAACTCTCGACCGACCTCGAAGGTCTATTCACGCTGGCGAGGCGGTACGATTCGAAAACGAGCCGAGAGTCTTAGACTGCGTCCTCTACTTTGCTGTTGATACCCGACTGGATGAGATACACCGCGATGGGTGCGACGAGAATCCACAGTATGAAGAGGTTAGTACCGTCCTGGTCGTCGACGACGTTCTCCGAGAGCTGACACAGTTTCCAGACGACGAGGTTGTAGAACGGAACGAACAGACCGAGCGTTCGGAGCGTCGGGTCGTACTTTTTCCCGAACTCCTTCTGATACTGCTTGTGCACCTGGTGCATCCAGTACAGGCCGTAGAAGCCCAGTGAGAGGACGAAAAACAGAATCATCTTCCCATAGCTTCGTTGATCGAGGGCCGTCCCACCAGTACTGTCGTCTTCGTTACCTGATATACGGTAGAGAGGTATTACTGCGCACATATATGTATTATTTCAAATATTTACTATGTGATATCGTATTTCAACTACACTTTTCACAATAACCCCGATAGTCGACGGTGCGACGCAAGAAAAGTGAAAACGTAGATTACAGGATGTCTTCGATGTTGTCCGCGACTTCCTCGGGCGTGTCGCCGACCGGAACGCCCGCGTCGTTCAGCGCGTCTATCTTGCTTTTGGCCGTCCCGGTTCCACTGCCGGAGACGATAGCGCCAGCGTGACCCATGCGCTTGCCCGGCGGAGCGGTACGGCCCGCGATGAAGCCAGCCACGGGAGTGTCCATGTTCTCGGCGATGAACTTCGCCGCCTGTTCTTCGTCCTCACCACCGATTTCGCCGCACATGACGACGGCGTCGGTGTCCGTGTCGTTCTCGAACAGTTCCAGCGCGTCGATGAAGTCCGTTCCGATGATGGGGTCACCACCGATACCGATGGCGGTCGTCTGCCCGATACCGCGCTGGGTCAGGTTGTCCACGACCTGGTAGGTCAGCGTCCCCGAGCGGGAGACGAGACCGACGTTGCCCGACTCGAAGATGTTGCCGGGCAGGATACCCAGTTTCGCCTCGCCGGGCGTGATGATGCCGGGACAGTTCGGCCCGATGAGTCGTGTGTCGACTTCCGAGAGGCGCTTGTAGATTCTCGACATGTCCTGGGTCGGAACGCCTTCGGTGATGGCGACCACGAGGTCCAGGTCGGTGTCGAGCGCCTCGAAGACGGCGTCGCCAGCGAACGCGGGCGGGACGAAGACGACGGACGCGTCGGCGTCCTCTGCTTCGACGGCTTCGTTCACGGTGTCGTAGACGGGCACGCCTTTCACTTCCTGTCCGCCTTTGCCGGGCACAGCGCCCGCCACGACGTTCGTTCCGTACTCCATCATCTGCTCGGTGTGGAAACTCCCCTCACCGCCTGTGATACCTTGGACGACCACACGGGTTTCGTCGTCGACGAGAATGCTCATGCTTCGACCTCCTCAGCGTTTTTGACGGCACGCTGGACCGCGTCTTCGAGCGTCGCTTCGACCTGGACGAGGTCGGTGTTCAGAATCTCCATCCCCTCCTCTGCGTTGGTGCCGGCGAGGCGGACGACCACGGGTTTCGGAATTTCGTCCAGCGATTCGAGTGCCTCGTTGATACCCTTGGCAACCTCGTCGCCACGGGTGATGCCGCCGAAGATGTTGAAGACGACCGAATCGACGTTCTCGTCGGAGAACACCATGTCCAGCGCGTTGGTCACTCGTTCGGCCTTCGCGCCGCCACCGATGTCGAGGAAGTTGGCGGGGTTCCCACCGTAGTAGTCCACAAGGTCGAGCGTCGTCATGACTAGTCCGGCCCCGTTCCCGATGATGCCGACGTTGCCGTCGAGTCGGACGTAGTCGAAGCCGTACTCGCCCGCCTTGCGTTCAAGGTCGTCCTCGTAAGAGTCCTCTTCCATCTCGGCGAGGTCGGGATGACGGAACAGCGCGTCGTCGTCGATGTTCAACACTGCGTCCGCAGCGACGACTTCGTCGTCCGCGGTTAGCATCAGTGGGTTGATTTCGGCGTCGCTCGCGTCTTTGTCCTCCCAGAGGTCGTAGAGCGTCGTGAGGACGCTCGCCACGTCCAGTGCCACGTCGCGGTCAACACCTGCGTCGTAGACCGCCTTCCGGGCCTGATAGGGGTGCATCCCGAACGCCGGGTCGACGTGTTCGCGTGCGATGGCGTCTGGGTCTTCTTCGGCGACTTCTTCGATGTTGACACCACCTTTCGAGGAGACCATGGCGACGGGTTCGCCCTCGCCGCGGTCCATCGTCACGCCGACGTAGAGTTCGTCGGTGAAATCGACGGCCCCTTCGACCAACAACTTCTCGACCGTGTAGCCTTTGAGGTCCATCCCGAGGATGGACTCTGCGGCGTCTTCGGCTTCCTCGCGGTTCTCGGCGAGCTTGATACCGCCGGCCTTCCCGCGGCCGCCGACGTGTACCTGCGCTTTCACCGCGACCGGATAGCCGATGTTCTCCGCCGCCTCGACAGCCTCGTCGACACTCTCTGCGAGTGCCGCGTCGGGCGTCGGAATCCCCGCGTCGGAGAACACCTCCTTCGCCTGGTACTCGTGTAGCCTCATGCACTCGAAAAGGGGTTTCCGTGCCGCTTAAATCCCGCCGGTTCGGGATTCTCGGAGCGGTCGACGCTGGCGCGACTGGCCAACGGATGGACGATATATCACCGAGTGAATCGTTCGACCAACGCGTCTCGTTTGAGGTATCCCCACGCAGAGAGTACGAGGAGGCCCCCGACGATGAGTCCCATCTGAACGAGGCGATTCGCTGCGAGTTCTGCACCGGCGAGATTGATGAGGAAGTAGCCGGGCAATCGACCGAAAAACGACACCGCGACCATCTTCCGGATGTCCATCTCGGTGAGTCCCCCGGCGAAACAGATGACGTCGTCCGGTAAGCCGGGGATGAGGAAGACGAAAAAGAGCGCGAGTAGTCCCCGGTTTCCGACCAGTGAGTCGAACCGTTGGAGCGTCTCGACGTGAACTACCTTCTCGACGTACGGCCGGCCGTACCGCCGGGAGAGCGAGAACGCGATGTAGCTTCCGATCGTCGCCCCGAGCAGGCTGTAGGCGGTCCCATAGACGGGCCCGAAGAGGTAGCCGCTACCGAACGCAAGCAACTGTCCGGGGATGGGTGCGACGACGACCTGGCTCGCCTGCAACAGGACGAACACCACCGGTGCGAACAGGCCGAATCCCCGGACGTACTCTCGAAGTGCGGCGGAGTTCGTGAGAACCGGGAACCGCTGAGGGAGAAGAACGGACGCACCGACGAACACGATGGAGATGATGGCGAGGTACACGAGTGTCGTTCGTCTGCTCCGAGCGGAAGTGAAGATTCGGACCTCGCGGAGCATCTCGAACGGTCGTCGCGAAGCCGACATGTAATATTAGCGACTCCTGGCGAGCACGGTTCGTCGACCACCGTCGTCGGAGAACGCAGTTGTCCCTACGACGAGGGTCGGTTCGGAGTAGGGAACGTCGCTATCAGGATCGAAAATTCTCATCGTACCGATAGTATCCATGGTAGCGATATTCGAGTAATACCAGTTTAATCTATGGAATGAGTTCTCCGAGTAAGTTCGGTTCTTCGCTCCACGGTCCTGTCGACCCCGTCGTCTTTTTCGGCTCTCGTGTGGGTGGAGACTTTTCTCTCGTCTCGATACGACACCGTCTCCGACGCAAGCAGGTGATTTTTGCCAGTAGCGACCGTTCGTCGGTGCTGTGAAATTCGACCAGTCCGGACTCGTCTCACGGGTGCGGTCGGGACTTCGCGCCCTCTCCACGCGGGTCGAGCGCGCTTCGCTCTTCCCCCAGTGGCTGCTGTACCTCGTCGTGAAACGACTGTCGAGAACCTGGACGCGGGACGACTCCCTGTGGGTGTTCGGCGCACGTGGCGGCGACGCGTTCGTGGACAACGCCAAGTACCTGTATCTCCACGTCGCCGACGAACAACCGGGCGTTCGTTCCGTCTGGCTCTCGAAGAACCGGCGGGTCGTCCGCGAACTGCGGAAATCCGGGTACGAAGCCCACTACTGCTACTCTTTCCGCGGATTGTTGGCGAACCTCCGTGCAGGGGTCGTCGTCGTGACGCAAGGACATCGCGACGTCGTCATGCCGTGCTGTGCCGGTGCGAAGACGGTACTCCTCTGGCACGGGGTCCCCCTGAAGAACGTCTCCTGGGACGCCGAGTTTCCGGACGAACCGGCACCGCTCAGAGCGGTCCACGAGTACATGGCGGGGGAGTTCGACCGACTCGCCGTCCCGGGAGAGAATCTCACCGACGTGTTCGAATCCGGTCTCCACATCGACCCTGACCGGATGGTGATAACCGGCTATCCTCGCCTCGACCCGCTCTTCGGACCCGTGCGGGGGAGCGACCTCGGAACGGACGAGACGGCGGGACGACGAGTACGGCGACTTTCACGGGACTCTCGTGTCGTCTTCTACTTACCGACGTTTCGAGACGACTCGGCCGCTGATATCGCGGCCCACCTCGATTTTCGGGCCCTCGACGACTTCCTGGAGCGCGAGGACGCGTATCTCGTCGTCAAAACCCACGCTCGGGAGCGATTTTCCTTCCCGCCGAACCTCTCACGAATCGTTTCACTGCCCGAGCAGTGTGACGTGTATCCGTTACTCCGATTCGCGGACGTGCTCGTTACCGACTACTCCTCTGTTTACTTCGACTTCCTGTATCTCGACCGTCCGGTCGTGTTCTACGCGTTCGACCGTGCCAGGTACGAGGAGACGCGGGGATTCTACTTCGACTACGACGAGATCACCGCTGGCCCGATAGCCTCGGATTTCGACGACTTGCTCGCTGCCTTGTCACAGGTGCTAGAGGACGATTCCGCCGTCGCAGCGCGACGGACGACCAGACGGCATCTGCTGACCGACGTGCGACGCGACGGCCACCAGTCGGCGTCGGTGTACGACGCGATAGTGCAGTCGTTCTCCCCGGACGAATCTATATAGATTGCTGTGAAACCGCCTGCCACTCTAGAGTTCAAAGGAATTCCATATACTAAAAAGAAACATTGAAGTTCGGTTGGCCGTATTCGCTGGTAAGGGTGGCAGAACCGCCATAGCGCGCCGGACGCGCGGATCTGCCCGAATCAGCATATGGCACGCACGAGCGGAACGGCGGAACGACAGTCGGCGAACCTAGAACAGCGCTCTTCGGACCTCGAACTATCCACGGACATCGACCAGCAGGCGGTATCCAGCAGCGACCTCTCGGTTATCGCCCACCGCGGCTTTGCAGGCGTCTACCCAGAAAATACGGTCGCTGCGATTCGTCAGTCGACGACCGCGCTGGGGAGCACGCCGGAGATGGTAGAAATCGACGTCCATCCGACTGCCGACGGCGAGGTCGTCGTCTTTCACGACAGCCGACTCGACCGATTGACCGACGCCCCGGAGTCGATTGCGAACCAACCCGTCTGGGACCTCCCTTTCGAGACGCTGAGCGACGTGCAGATTCTCGGCACCGAGGAGACGATACCGCGGTTGGAGACCGTCCTCAATGCGATTCCACCATCGGTCGGAGTGAACGTCGAGTTCAAAAACCCCGGCACGCTCGACGTTCGAACGCACGAGAACCTCCCACCCGGTGAACGAGACAGCCAGAAAGAGTTGTGGCTTCCGTTCGCCGACCGCGTCGTTTCGACGCTCGCCGGCTACGACCACGACGTTCTCGTCTCCTCGTTCGCCGAGGGTGCACTCGCGGCAGTGCGCGAGGTCGACTCGACGATTCCCGTCGCAGCAGTGTTCGCAGAATCCATCGTCGACGGCTTCGAAATCGCCCGTCGATACGAGTGTGACGCGATTCATCCGCCCTGGAACATGATAGCTGGGACAGAACTGTTCAACGACGAGTACGGGTCGTTCGGCCCCTACGACGACGTCGACATCGTGAATGTCGCTCACGAGGAGGGCTACGACGTAAACGTCTGGACCGTCGAGAGCTGGTATCAGGCGACCCAACTTCGCGACGCTGGTGTGGACGGCATCATCGCGGATTATCCGAACGTTCTCCGGTTTTCCGACGAGTGAGCGAATCGTCGAGATTCGTGACTTTCACCGAACTGCCACGTAGCCAGCAACGTTATCACGAACTACGTCGCGGTATTGGGTCGGTGTCATTTCATGAAGGGGGTCATTCTGGCAGCGGGGGTTGGGTCTCGACTTCGACCGATAACGCTTCACAAACCGAAATGTTGTGTGACGGTAGACGGAACGCCGGTTCTCGCCCGACAACTCGACGCCTACGTCGACGCGGGGATAACGAACGTAACCGTCGTCGCCGGTTATCTGGCCGACCACGTGCGGTCCGTCTGTGAGAACGTCGAAAGCCGGCGTCCGAGCCTCGACGTGACCGTCAGAACGAGCGACGTGTACGCCAACACGGACAACATGTACTCGCTTTCCCTCGCCGGTGAGGAGGTCGCCGGCGAGGAGTTCGTTCTCAGCAACGGGGACGTCGCCTTCGACCCCGGACTTCTCGCGACCCTCGTCGAAGCCGACGTCGACAGCGCCGTCGCCTGCGACAGTGGACAGATAATCGACGAAGCGATGAAAGTCTCCGTCGACGAGAACGACCGAATCACACACATCGACAAGGGTATTCCGGAGCAAGCCGCCCACAGTTCGTCCACCGACGTCTACAGATTCTCCGAGGCGTTCTCGACGATGCTGTTCGACGAGATTACGAGGACCATCGACCGACGCGGCGAGTACGGCGAGTGGACCGAGGTCGCTATCGACAGGGTCGTTCGAACCCATCCCCACGACCTCACGGCCGTGGACGTCGGTGAATACGACTGGGTCGAAATCGACGACCTCGAGGATTTACAGGCGGCAGATCGCACCTTCAGTTCGCTCTCGTGGCTCGATTCGAAAGAGGTGGTCTTCTTCGATCTGGACGGAACCGTCTATCTCGACGACGACCTCGTCGACGACGCGAGAGCGCGCATCGAAACGCTACGCGAGTCCGGCGTCGACGTCTACTTTCTCTCGAACAACTCCTCGCGGTGGAAGGACCAGTACGTGGCGAAACTGGACGCGCTGGACGTGGAAGCAGACGTCGACGACGTGCTCCTCTCGACGGATGGCGTCATTCAGCATCTCGAAGACGTAGACGAGGAGGTGTACGTTCTCGGCACGACGGCGATGCGGGACGCGCTGGCCGCACACGGCGTCGAAGTCGGTGCCGACGATCCCGAACACGTGGTCGTCGGTTTCGACACCGAACTCACCTACGAGAAGGCCCGCGAGGCGACCCTCGCCATCCGCGACGGGGCGACGTTCTTGCTCGCACATCCCGATGCCGTCTGCCCGACGGCAGCGGGGATGGTTCCAGACTGCGGTTCGATCGGTGCCCTCGTCGAACGAGCGACCGACCGGAAACCGGACCGAATCTTCGGCAAGCCGAACACGGAGATGATACAACACGTCCTCGACAGAAACGGATACGCCCCTGAAGACGTCGTCGTCGTCGGCGACCGATTAGAAACCGACGTGCAGTTGGCCGAAAACGTCGGCTGTGAGTCGGTGTGCGTGCTGACCGGTGACGCCACTCGGTTCGACGTCGAACGGAGCGACGTCTGCCCGACGCTCGTCGCACCGAGCGTCTCCGCGCTCGACCAGTTCGTGACGGGGTCGTCGGAGGCGAGGGCACAGCGAGTCGTCGACGAGGAGGCGTCGTGAGCGACGTTCGAATCGGGTTCGTGACCCAGACGCACACGGGCGACGTATCGTGGCAGGAAGCGCTCGACCAGGGCGCACGCCTCGGGTTCGATTTCGCCGAACTGTACATGGACGGGTCGACCGAGCGAACGACGCTCGACCCGGCGGCAATCACGTCGCTCGCAGCGGACGACGGTCTCGACCTGCTCGTCCACCTCCCGTTCGTAGACGTCGAAATCGGTTCACCGAGGGCGGGAATCAGAGCGGCATCACGCGAAGAACAGAAGACGTGTATCGAGACTGCCGCGGAGATGGGTGCGGAAAAAGCGGTGTTGCACGCGAGTTCTCACGCCAGGCCGCCGGAGTGGAACGTCGCAGACGTGGAACCGCATCTGCTCGAAGCGATACGTGAACTCGACGCGTTCGCCGGCGAACGCGACGTGGAAATCTGTGTCGAGAACCTTCCCGGTGTGCTGTTCACGGTCCACGACTTCGACCGCGTGTTCGCCGAAACGGAGGCGTCGATGACGTTCGACACGGGCCACGCACGCGTCGACAGGATGGACGCCCAGGACATCGCCTCCTTTCTGACCGACCACGGCAAGCGGATCTCGCACGTCCACGTCAACGACGCCCGTCGCGCGGCGGATGAACACGTCCCGACCGGTTCCGGAACCCTGGACTTCGAGACGGCACTCTCCCCACTTCGAGAGGGGTGGTCGGGCACCGTCTCGGTCGAGGTGTACACCTTCGACTTCGACTACCTCGAACTGAGCAAGCGAAAGTTGGACAGCTATCTCTGAGCGGGTGGACTTGGGAGGGAATCAGTCGGCGTCCAGACGGACCGGTTGGTAATCCGAACACGTCGGCGGTAGCCTGCGTTCCCTGCGGACTTATTTTCCTGCCCGACGTTGGTTCGGGTATGCGCGCAGTACGCTATCACGAACACGGTGGGCCAGAGGTACTCCGAGTGGACGACGTCGACCGACCGGAACCGGACGACGACGAACTGCTCGTGGCGGTTCGCGCCGCCGCGGTGAACCCCGTCGACACCTACTTCCGCGAGGGGTCGTACCCACCCGGCGACCTCCCGTGGATTCCGGGGTCCGATTTCGCCGGGGTGGTCGAAGCGGTCGGCACGAACGTCGACGGATTCGCCGAAGATGACCGGGTGTTCGGTACTGGCCTCGGCAACGACAGACCGGGTACCTGCGCCGAGTACGTCACGACGCCGACCGACCGAGTGGCGCTCCTCCCCAGTGGGGTCGGCTTCGACGAAGGTGCCGCAGTCGCCCTCGTCGGCGTCACGGCGTGGCGGGCACTGGTCGACCACGCCGGACTCGAACCCGCCGAAACGTGTCTGATTCACGGCGGGAGCGGCGGCGTCGGTCACGTCGCCGTCCAGCTAGCGGCCTCGACCGGCGCACGCGTGACGACGACCGCGAGCGAAGGATATCACGACCGTCTCGCAGACCTTGGTGCGAGAACCGTCCTTGACTACGCACGCGACGACCTCACGGACGCGGTGGGCGAGGCGGGCGAACCGAACGTCGTCCTCGACCACCGTCTCGACGATTACCTCCACTTCGACGCCGACGTGGCCGCGCAGGGTGCACGCGTTGTCGGCATCGGTAACGAAGACGTAACGGCGGGCTTCGAGAACGTCCCGGCGGCGCGCTCGAAAGAACTCACCATCACGCTGATGAGCATGTTCAACACCCCCGACATTTCGGTGGTGTTGGAACGATTGGCTCGTCTGGTCGCCGACGGCGAGATCGTCCCGGAGATAGAACAGGTGTACTCGCTGGACGAGGTCGACGACGCACAGCGCGACGTGATGGAGACGAGTTTCCTCGGGAAACTCGTCGTGGAGCCGTGAATCGAAAAGGCCGTTCTCTCCCCACGAAAGCGGTCGAACGGTAGCTGTGAGCGCACCGATTATCGCTCTCTTTCAGATAGCCTTTCCAACATGTTTGACTTCATATAGTTATAACCCTGGTTTATTTGTTAGCACTACGCACCAGTGGACATGGCTTCGAACGAAACCTACGTTGGTTCCATCGACCAGGGCACGACCGGCACTCGGTTCATGGTGTTCGACCACGCCGGAACGGTCGTGGCGAACGCATACGAGAAACACGAACAGATGTACCCGGAACCGGGGTGGGTCGAACACGACCCCCTCGAAATCTGGGAGAACACGAAGTCGGTCATCCAGTCCGCGCTCTCGGAGGCCGGAATCGAGGGCGGTCAACTGGCGGCACTCGGCGTCACCAACCAGCGGGAGACGACCCTGCTGTGGGACGCGGACACCGGCAAGCCGGTTCACAACGCCATCGTCTGGCAGGACCGCCGGACGACCGACCGCGTCGAGCAGTTGGAGGAAGACGGCAAGACCGAGGACGTTCGGTCGAAGACGGGGCTCGAACCGGACGCCTACTTCTCGGCGACGAAAGCCGAGTGGTTGCTCGACAACGCAGACCCCATCAAAACCCAACGTGCGCGCCCGGCCGACCTGCGCGACCGAGCCGACGACGGTGAGGTGCTGTTCGGGACCATCGACTCGTGGCTCGTCTACAATCTGACGGGCGAACACGTCACGGACGTGACGAACGCCTCGCGGACGATGCTGTTCGACATCCACGAGATGGACTGGGACGACGACCTGTGTGCGGAGTTCGGCGTCCCACAGGCGATGCTGCCCGAGGTCAGGCCATCGAGTGACGACGAGACGTACGGGTCGACCGACGCCGAGGGCTTCCTCGGTGCGGAAGTTCCCGTCGCGGGTGCGCTCGGCGACCAGCAGGCGGCCCTGTTCGGCCAGACCTGCTTCGACGCGGGTGACGCGAAGAACACCTACGGGACGGGGAGTTTCTTCCTGCTCAACACGGGCAACGAGGCCGTCGAGAGCGAACACGGGCTGTTGACGACGGTCGGCTTCCAGCGGTCGGGCGAACCGGTCCAGTACGCGCTCGAAGGCTCCATCTTCGTCACCGGGGCGGCTATCGAGTGGCTCGGCGACATGGACATCATCTCGAACGCGGCGGAGACGGAAACCCTCGCGCGGAGCGTGGATTCGACCGACGGCGTCTACGTCGTGCCGGCGTTCACGGGCCTCGGCGCACCGCACTGGAACCAGCGCGCTCGCGGCACCATCGTCGGGATGACCCGCGGCACACGAAAAGAGCACATCGTTCGTGCCACGCTAGAGAGTATCGCCTACCAGACCCGCGACGTGGCCGAAGCGATGGAAGCCGACAGTGGCATCGGTGTCGACACCCTGCGCGTCGACGGCGGCGCGGTGAAGAACAACTTCCTCTGTCAACTGCAAGCCGACATCCTCGGCGCGGACATCGTCCGCCCGGTCGTCGACGAGACGACCGCACTCGGGTCCGCGTACGCCGCTGGTCTCGCCGTCGGCTACTGGGAGACGGTAGACGAACTGCGGAACAACTGGCAGGTCGACCGCGAGTTCGAAACCGAACCGGACGCCGACATCGACGAGAAGTACGGTCGCTGGCAGGAAGCGGTCGAACGCTCGCTCGACTGGGCCCGAGAAGGGAGTGACTGAGATGGCGGATTTGACACCGCTGTTCGCCGTGGAGATGCTCATCGCCGCGTTCGCCGGGGGCGCGTTCGGTGCGGCGCTCGGGGCGCTTCCGGCGTTCATCTTCACCGGTTTCATGGTCATCGCCGGCGAGGCCGCGAACATCATCGGCAAAGCCGTCGCCGGTGCGTCCGAAGCGGGCGCGGCGGGCGAACTCGCTGCGGTCGGCATCACCGGTACCATCGCGTTCGGCGCGCCGTTCTCACCCGCGATCAGTTTCGCGGGGGGTGCGGCCGCGGCCGCCTACGCCGCGAAGAAAGGGTACATGGAATCCGGATTCGACTACCACAACGCGAAAGACATCGCCTTCGCGCAGGGGACGAAACCCGACGTACTCGGCGTCGGCGGCGTGTTTGGTATCCTCGGGTACTGGCTGACCGTCCTCTCGTCGTCGTTCTCGATGCCCTACGACCCGATCGCCATGGGCGTCGTGCTCTCTGCCGTCGCCCACAGACTCGTCTTCGGCTACGACCTCGTCGGCGACACCAGCGGCGGCATCCTCGACATGAAACCGTTCGAGGATGGTGAACGCCGCGTCATCGGCGAAGCAGCAACGGAGGGCGGCGAGACGACGCCCGACGAACCGGTCGCCGACGGTGGAGCGACCGCGGAGGGACGGTTCGTCGTCGAACCGTGGTTACCTCACCAGTACGAGTGGGCGAACGTGGCGACCATCGGCCTCGTCGTCGGCATCCTCGCGGCGTTCATCGCCTACGAGACGGGGAGTCCGTTCCTCGCGTTCGGTATCAGCGCCGCGAGTCTCGTCTTCCTCAACTGCGGCGTCGAGCGGATTCCGGTCACACACCACATCAGCCTTCCCGCGAGTACGGCGGCGCTCGCGCTCGCTCCCGCGAGCGTGTCGGTCTCGCAGATCCCCCCCGCCGAAGTCGCGACGGCGGTTCCGATACTCCCCGCGCTGGCAGTCGGTGGAGTCTTCGGCGTCGTCTGCGCGCTCGCCGGTGAAATCGTCCAGCGAGTGTTCTACGCGCACGCCGACACCCACCTCGACCCGCCTGCGGCGGCCATCGTCGTCGGTACCTTCCTCATCGCGGTGCTCACTATCCTCGACGTCTTCCCCCAGAGCGTCTGGGTACCGACGATGGGGCTGTAACGCCGCGACGCGTATCCGGCGACGTGGTCGGGAAGACCCGCGACTGGGGGCGACGACCCGCCGGGGAAGACCGGCGAAACACCGGGACTAAGTGCCGGACACCCGAAGTTCGGACATGGTTCCGCCGCTCGTCCTCGACATCGACGGTACGATGACCCGTCCCGACGATTCCATCGACCCGCGGTTTTTCGACCTGCTTCCCGACTGGGATGCGCCGGTCGTCGTCGCCACCGGGAAGGCGTTTCCCTATCCGGTCGCCCTCTGTCACTTCCTCCGCATTCCACAGTGTGTCATCGCCGAGAACGGCGGCATCGTCCTGGTGGACGACGAGGTGACGAAAAACGGGGACGGCGAGGCCGCCCGCCGAGTCGCCGAGGCGTACGAAGCGACGGGCTACGAGTTGGGGTGGGGAGAGACCGACCTGACGAATCGCTGGCGCGAGACTGAAATCGCCGTCCAGCGCGACCAGCCACTCGGCCCGCTGGAAGAACTCGCCAGCGAACACGGCCAGGAGGTGGTCGACACCGGCTACGCCTACCACGTCAAATCGTCGGGGATGAGCAAAGGAATGGGAGTGAAATCCGTCGCAGAACTGCTGTGCCGCGACCCCGAGGAGTTCGTCGCGGTCGGCGATTCGGAAAACGATGTCTCCACCTTCGGCGTCGTCGGCGAGAGCTACGCCGTAGCGAACGCCGACGAAAAGGCGAAACAGGCCGCCGAGACGGTCGTCTCCGAGTCGTACTCAGACGGCGCGATTTCGGTGTTGGAGGACCTTCGGCGGTAGCGACTGACCCCGAACACGCGCGGCGAATTTTCAGACCAGCGCCCGCGCCAGCCCACCGATTCCTCCCGCGACGAGCGGCACGCCGACGGCCAGGAACGTAATCTGACCCATCTCGACCGCCGGAGCGAGCGTGCCGTGTGCGGCGAGTAGTCCGGCGAAAACGAGGATGGCGAGGACGCCGAAACCGAGCCCTGCGAGCACCCCGCGTTTCCACTCTCTCGTGGGGAGACTGACCAGCGCGCCGCCGACCAGCAAGCCGAGCCAGTGGAACCACGCGAGCGCGAGGCCGAGCACTGCTCCCCCGCCGACCAGCATCCATCGGCGAGTGTCGTCGTCCTGAACCGCGTCGAGTCGGCTCATCGTCCCTCCTCAAAGGTGACGGCGACGTCCCCGCGAATCTCGCGTGCCATCGATTTGTACTCCGTGTTCGCCCACGCCCGCAGCTGGTCGCGGTAGTGGTCGGAGAAGTAATCACCCGAGTTGCCACCCGGCAAGATGGCCTCCGAATCGCCGCCCATCGGACAAATCATCCGCCAACTGCTGCCGGCGGCGGACTCCACCCGATAGTTGTTCACGGTGTGGCTCGACCCGTCCGTCGGCAGGTGGGGATAGTTCAGGAACGACTGGTCGAAGGGGTGTGTTATCGCCCGGGTCGTGTTGTAGTCGCCGTAGGTCTCGTAGCCCGCCTCCTCTATCTCCGCTTGGGCGTCGTGTAGCGCCCGAACCATCGCCGTCTTCCTCCCGTCGCCGCCGAACCACCGTTTTCCCCGGAGGTGTGCCAGAACCCAGTCGCGGGGGTAGTAGCTCTCGTCTAACCCCGCCCGTTCGAACTCGTCGCCCAGCACCTCCTCGCGGAAGGCGTCGAACCAGCGAGCGAACAACAGCGCGCCCCGCGAATCGCGGCGCATTCGGTAGTCCCACTCGGAGAGCGTCTTCACGGTCGACTGGAGGTCGTCTTCGCCACGCGCCGCCTCGAGCAGTTCCGGTACGAGTCGTTGAGCGCGCTTGTCGAGCGTGTCTGCCTGTATCGCCTCCATCGTCGCCACGTTTACCGAGCCGGAATCTACCGCCGCGTCCAGCAGTTCGTAAATCCGCTGACCGCGGTAGGGACTGGAGTAGGCTTCCGAGAGATACGGGTCGTCGGTGACGCGCTGGTTGGCGGTGGCCAGCACGTCCGGGTTGACGACGTGCGGTTTCTCCTCGAACGGGACGAACCCCTCCCATGAGGAGACGCCGAAGGGTTCGAAGCCCGTCCACTCGCCCTCCCCGGCGGAACCGTCGAAGATGCGGTCGCCTCGCACCCGCTCGCCGTCCACCGTCCGCCTCGGAATCCGACCGGTGACGTAGTAGAGGGTGTTGCCATCCCGGTCCGCGTGGACGAGGTTCTGTGTCGGCAGGTCGAACTGCCGGGTCGCCGAGAGTACGTCGTCCATCCCCTCGCTCTCGCTGTAGCGGTGAATCGCCAGCGTCGTCTCCGTCGCGGTGTGGCCCGTCCACGCGACGCCGACGCGGTAGCCTTCCCGTTCCAGCATCGGACCGTGAACCGTCTTTCTGACCGTCACGCTGCGGTTCTCGCCGTCGGCAACTTCTATCTCCCGCCGCTCGGTGTCGAACTCGCGCCACGCGCCTCTGTATCGATAGCGGTCGCCTTCCGTCTCGTAATCGTAGAAGTCGATGACGTCTGCCCCGGTGTTCGTAAACCCCCACGCTCCGGCGTGGTTCTCCCCGATGACGACGAACGGCACGCCCGGAAAGGTGACGCCGCGAACCTGCATCTCGCCCGCTCGAAGGTTCATCTCGTACCAGACCGGCGGGGCCATGAGAGTCAGGTGCGGGTCGTTCGCCACGATGGGCTTTCCACTCGCGGTGTGCTCTCCGGAGACGACCCAGCTGTTCGACCCGATTCCGTGTCCGCGTTCGAACTCGCTCACCCAGTCGAGCAGCGACTCACCGACCGTCTCCCTCGGGGGTTCGTACGCACTCGCTCCCCCGCCAGCGTGCTCGGTGCCGCTCTCGTCCCGGTTTTGGCCGCGGTTCTCGCGGCCACTGTCTCGAACGATTGGCGAGTCGTGGTCGAGTCGTGCCGGATACAGGTCGCGTGCTGCCTCCCCGCCGAGCATCTCGGCGACCTTCGCACGCCGGAGGGTGAGAAAGCTCCCGGTCAGATTCCACGAGATCTGTTTTTCCATCAGCATGGTGTCTGCGGGCGTCCACAGGGTGGGGTCGTACTCCAGCAGGGCGAACTCCAGCGGGAGCGATTCGTTCTCGATGTAGGTGTTGACGCCCTCGGAGAACGCCTCGACGAGTTTCCCCGTGTCGGTATCCGAAACGTGATTCCACGTCGCCGCCGCCGCGCCCGCGAAATCCATCTGCACGTGGAACTCGTCCGACTCCAGGGCCGCGTCACCGACGACGGCAGACACCTGACCGCGCATCAGTCGGCGCTGGAGGTCGAGTTGAAACAGCCTGTCTCGGGCCTGAGCGTACCCGACCGCGAAGTAGAGCGCCCGTCCGTCCTCTGCCGTCACGTTCGGAACGCCGTCGTCGTCGTATCGGAGTTTTGCCGGACCGTAGGGGCTCTCGACGCGCCGGTCGGTGCGGTCGGTCGCTCCCTCCCACGCCGTTCCGCTGAGTGGCGCGAATCGCCGGAGATAGCTCCGAACGGGCGAGAGCGACCCGCCGACGACGCTCCCACCGAGAATCGCCCCGACGAGTGCCCGACGGGTGATGTCCGTGTCCATGTATCGAACTGTGAGCGAGCCGATATAAATAAACGTATGCCGGTCGAGAGGTTCGGCGACCGTTTCGTGATGGTCCGTGGGTTACTTCCACGGATTCGTCACGAGGTCGGTCTGCACGTCGACGCCGACCTCGATTCGACAGTTCGCTCGCGCTCGTGCAATACACAGCAAGACGTAACCGTCGTCTAAAAACCTCGATTTCAGTGCCTTCGGTGGTCGTGTGTGTTCGATTCGCCCGTCGAGCAGTCGTCCCGTGCAGGTCGCACACGCGCCGATTCGACAGCCGAAGGGCAGACCGACCGCCGCGCTCTCCGCCGCGTCGAGTACCGACCGTTCGCCGTCGGTGTGGACGGTTTCGGTTCGGCTATCGCGCCAGACGAGTTCGACGCGGTGGCTCACTGCCACACGTCGCTCGTGCAGTCACCATCGGGCCACCGAATCTCGTGTGCCCGCGCCGGGCCGTTTGGCATCTCGCCGAAGTCCACGAGGAAATCCTCGTCCAGGGTCATCGTTCCCTTCCGCGGGTTCACGTCCGCCTTGAGCATCACGGAACCGTGTTCGCCCTCCTCCGGGAAGAACTGGTTGTCCCACGTGGAGAACAACGAGGTCGTCCAGTAGAGGCGCTCGCCGTCGATGGACAGTTGTAGCATCTGTGGCCCCGCGAAGACCGGTCGGTCGTCCTCGCCGGTCGGATGGCGCGGGCCGAAGAGTCCGCCGGCCCACACCCGGTCGGCGAGTCGCGGGTTCTTCGGGTCGCTCACGTCGTACATCCGCACGTCGCCGTGGAGCCAATCCGAGAAGAACAGGTACCGGTCGTCCATCGAGACGAGGAGGTCCGTGATGAGACCCGGCACCGGCATGTCCCAGTCCTCGTGCTCGCGCGGTTCGACGTCGATGACCTTCTCGGCGTGCCACTCGCCGTCTTCCTCGTAGAAGTGGAACATGTTCGAGGAGAGCGCCGCGCCCACGTAACCGTGGGCTGCCTCGGGGTTGTGGAGGAATCGAACCTCCAGCGGAATCAGCCCCTCCTCGCCCAGGTCGATGGTCTGTTCGACCGTTCGGTTCGTCCAGTCCCAGAAGTGGATTTTGTGGCCGTACTTGCCCGCTTCCACGTCTTCCAGGTCGAAGCCGGGGTAGTAGGTCTTCGGTGCGGCCCACTCGCTCGACACCATCACGTTGTGCCGGGGCTGGTACCAGTAGTCGTAGTTCATACCGATTTCGCCCGGCGGGTCCCACCGCCCCTCGATTTCGAACTCCTCGTTCAGTTCGAGGAAGCCACCCGGCAGGTCGCCCTCGGCGTTGCCCAGCATCGAGACGAGTATCTCGCCGTCGGGGATGCAGTGGACGGTGTGCGGTGCCGAGAGGTCGTACTCGTACACTTCCTCGGGTTCGATGGTCTTCACTATCTCCGGGTTCTCGCGGTTTTTCGTGTCCACGATGTGGAGTCGCGACGACCGCTGGCCCGGAACGACGAGGTGTCGGCGCTCCAGTCCCTCGACGTGGCAGGACGACGAACAAGCGTTCCAGCCGAAGTGGTGTAACTCGTCGCCCTCGTTGGGCATCTCCACCCTGTCGACGACCTGGCAGTAAGTGTCGGAATCCGGGTCGACGTTGACGACCGACAGGAAGTCCGGTGCGTCGATGTCCGTGCCGACGTACAGCGATGGCACGTACGCTATCTTCTCGCGCTCGGCCTGTTCGATGGCTGCCTGTGGCGTCGCGTACCCCGGCCCCTCTACCTCGTGGTGGTGTTCGTGGTGTTCGTGGTGTTCGTGTGCTCCGCTTTCTGGTGATTCAGTGTCGCTCACAGTTTTCCCCCGGGTGGGGTACGCTATCGATTGTCGTGACCTGGCGTGTAGCGGAAAATATTGCCTGTTAATTCGTGGTAGCCCGTTCGACATGAACGAAGTGGGGACCGGCTATCGGTCTCACACGCCGTATTCCGTGACACCGAGAATGCCCCCGCATTTCGGACACTCCCAGACGGTTGCGTCGCTGAATTTGGCATCCGTGTCACTTTCGACGACTTCGACGAGTTCTTCTCCGCACGCGAGATAGTGTCCCATATCTCCACACATTCGAATGCCGACAAATATGTTCGGGTCGTTGCGTGTTTCACACGCTTACAGAGACGACTACCCACCCTCGGCAACCGAATAGATATCGAAAAAGAATTCACTAGTACGATCGGTTCGTGTCGTAAAAAGTCGTATCGAGGCTGGATTTACTCGTACAGCCACTCGGCGTCGTTCTTCTCGTACTCGACGAGTTCGTCCTCGTCGAAGAACAACGAAATCTCGCGCTCGTTGGAACCTTCTTCGGTGTCCGAACCGTGGATGACGTTGCGACCGAGGTCGAGTCCGAAGTCGCCGCGAATCGTTCCCGGCGCTGACTCGGCGGGGTCGGTCTCGCCCATCATCGTGCGAACCTGTGCGACCGCGTCCTGTCCCTCCCAGACCATCGCGAAGACGGGTCCGGAGGTGATGAAATCCACGAGGCCCTCAAAGAAGGGTTTGCCCTCGTGCTCGCCGTAGTGTTCCTCGGCGAGTTCCTGGTCTATCTGCATGAACTTCCCGCCGACCAGCTTCAGCCCGCGGTCTTCGAATCGGGAGACGATCTCACCGATGAGGCCGCGCTGGACGCCGTCGGGCTTGACCATCACGAAGGTTCGCTCGGTCATTGTTCACCACCAGCGCCTTCCTCGGTCCACTCGAGGTCGCGCGGTTCGCGCCCGAGGTCGGCGTTCTTCTCACACTTCGATGAGCAGTAGTGGATGGTCGTTCCGTCCGTCCGGACGAACATCGTGCCCGTCCCGGGTTCGATGTCGTTTCCGCAGTAGTCACACTCTCGCGTCTGTGGCATTATTGTCCTCCGATGGAGTCCGCCTCGCGTGCGGTTTCACGCAACTGGAGCACGTCGCCCTCGCGGACGGGGCCGAGACAGTTGCGCGTGATGATGCGCCCTTGGTTCTCGCCCTCTCGGATGCGACATTTGACCTGCATGGCCTCGCCGTGCATCCCAGTCTTGCCGACGATTTCGATGACCTCGGCGGAGGTGGAATCCTCCTGTCCGGTCTCTTCAGCACTCATCGTCTACCACCTCACCGCAGTTCCTCGACCTTGGAGGCGATGTCGTCTACGTCCTCGCTAGCCTCGCCCGCATCGACGATGGCCGCGGCGGCACTGCCGACTTCGAGTCCAGCGGCGTGGCCGACATCGTCCTGCGTCTCGACGAAGACGAAGGGAATTCCCTTCTCGTCTGCGAGTTCGGGCAGGTGCATGACGATCTCTTCCGGCTGGACGTCCTCGGCGACGTAGATGAGGTCTGCGTTACCTCGTTCGACTGCCTTGGTCGTCTCGTTCGTTCCTTTCTTTACACTTCCGGTGTCCCGTGCGACTTCGAGCGCTTCGAGCGCTCGGTCTTGAAGGTCGGCTGGGACGTCGTAGTTGACGTATACTGGCATGGGTTGTTCACCTCCCTGTGCGCTGGCTCAGGCTCCCCTGCCGGATGAGTCCTGTATGGCTAGGAGCATCATCAACCCCGCACAGGTTGTACCCGTCAGTAGATTATGCCCCCATAAAAACGCTTTCAAATAGACGACTGAGTGGTACGCGTGCGCACGCATCCGTGTTGGGTGATTTCGGGCATTTAGTTTATCGACTCCCGGAGGAATACTCGTCGCACAACAGACCGTAGAACAGCACGTCGTGGTAGTCGCCACCCGAGAAGACGTGGTCTCGCAACCGCCCTTCCTGTGTGAATCCGAGGCGTTCGACGAGGGTTCGCGATGCACCGTTGAACTCCACGACCTTCGCGACGACTCGATGAAGCCCTCTCGTGTCGAAGACGTAATCGAGCAGGAGCGACACCGCCTCCGTGGCATATCCCTCTCCCTGCCAGTCAGTGTCTATCCAGTAGGCGATTTCGCCGTGGTCGCGTTCGACGTCGAACACGCTCACCTCGCCGATGGGTTCGCCATCGATACAGACGACGAAGTTCGCGTCGCCGTTGTTCGCGGTTATCGTGTTCTCGTAGAACTCCTCGACCTGTTCGTGGGAGTACGGCCGTAAGAACCCCCAGTGATTTCCGCAAGTCGGGGTCGCTTCGTGCTCGCTGCAGGAGGTCGATGTCTTCACGCTCGGTGGTTCGCAGTTCGACGCGCTCGCCTTCGAGAAAGACGGGTCCGGGCATACAAGAGACGAGACGGAAGGGTGACAAAAACGTTTCACTTCTCTCACAGCAAATTGCCGACCGAAACGTCTTCGAGAAATCTGAATGAGGGTTTTGACGCCACGGCCCGTACTCCGCGCTATGAGTGGGGTGTGAAGACAATGAGTGAGGGAGGCATAGAGACCACGAGTGGAGAAAGAATGGAAGAACGAGAACACGTTCACCATCCGGCGACGGAGGACTGGCCACAGGGGTTCGGCGAGGCGTCGTGGTGGCCCTTCGTCTCCGCGCTGGGTGCGACGGGGTTGTACGCCGGAGCGGGGCTATACGTTCTGAGCCACGGGGACAACGCCTACGTCCCGGCGATGTCCGGGCCCGCGGTGTTCGTCGCCAGCACGGTGGTCTTTCTCGTCGGTCTCTACGGCTGGCTCTACCACGGCTTCGTCGGCCGGTACTGGAGCCGCGAGGCGACGGGGAGTACGAAACTGCGGTGGGCGATGATTCTCTTCCTCGGCACCGAACTGGCGACGTTCGGTGCCGGGTTCGTCTACTACTTCTTCATCCGGACGGGGACGTGGCCTCCGACCGGACAGACCATCCCGCCGCTGCTCAACTCGCTCGTCCTCGCGAACACGCTCGTCCTCGTCGTCAGTAGTTTCACTCTCCACTTCTCGCACGTCTCGCTACACCGGGGGAATCGAAGACGGTTCCTCGGACTCCTTGCCACGACCCTCCTCCTCTCGGTCGTCTTCCTGGGCGGACAGATATTCGAATACTACGAGTTCATCAGCCACGAGGGATTCACGCTCACGTCCGGCGTCTTCGGCAGCGCGTTCTTCGGCCTGACCGGCCTCCACGGCCTCCACGTCACGCTCGGCGTCGTCCTCATGGCGATTCTGCTGGTCCGGGCTCTGATGGGGCAGTACGACGCCGACCGAGACACGTCGGTCAGCACTGTCTCGATGTACTGGCACTTCGTGGACGCCGTCTGGATATTCCTGGTCGTCTCCATCTACGCCGGGGCGTCGCTCACCGGGTGAAGGAGGCGGGTTGGGGAGACGAAACCGGTCGGTTCGCCTCGAAGTACCGCCACCGCCAGAAAGCATTTATTCGATAACGTCCCAGTTGAAACTGGCGAGGTCCCCGCGAAGCGCGAGTGGGTCTGGCGCCATCACCCGACCTCACCTCGCCACGACTCCTGACCTTAATCACACCGAAGAGAAACATCCTTGCGACGCCCTTCCGAAGATAGCGTATGGACGTCGCGTCGGTGGCGACCGCCCTGAAAGCGGAAGCCCGACAGTCGAACGAACGACGACTGCTGGTGCTCGCGGGCGACCGCGACGCGGGATACGCCGCCGTCCGACGCGCACTCGACGCAGCGGCGATTCCACTCGCAGAAACGACGCAGGTTTCCTCCCGGCGCGCACTCGACTGCGAGCAGGTCAGCCAGCACCGCGCCGGTGCCCTTCTCGGAACGACTCACGAGGCCATCGTCTTCGACGCACACGACGAACTCCACCCGAACGCACTGGGGCGGGTCGTCGGCGCGGTGGATGGCGGCGGTCTCTTCGTCCTGCTCGCGCCGCCGCTCGATTCGTGGCCGACGCGGCGAGACGAGTTCGACGAGACGCTCGCGGTACCACCGTTCGACGTCGAAGACGTGACCGGCCATTTCCGACGACGTTTCGTCGCCACGCTCCGCGCACACCCCGGCGTCGCCATCGTCGACATCGATTTGCGAACCGTCGAGAGAGACGGCCTGACGAGTCGCGCCCCGAAAATCGGGAATCGAACGCGCTCGATTCCCGAACACGAGTTTCCCACCGCCGCATACGAAGCCTGCCTCACCGACGACCAGACGACGGCGGTTCGCGCCTTAGAGACCCTCCGCGAGGAGAATCACGTGGTCGTCGTGCAGGCAGACCGGGGCAGGGGGAAATCGAGTGCTGCCGGAATCGCTGCCGGCTGTTTCGCCGCGGACGGAGACGACGTGCTGGTGACCGCTCGAAGCTACCGGAGTGCCCGCGAGGTGTTCGTCCGCGCGGGCGCGGTGCTTGATACGCTGGACGAGCTCGCCGACACCGACCACGACCCGCCGACGCGAATCTCGGCCGAGTCGGGTGGTGTCGTTCGATTCGAGAAACCGACGACGGCGGTCGACTCCGACCCAACTCCCGACGTTGTGCTGGTGGACGAAGCCGCCGCCCTCTCGGTGCGCCTGTTGGAGCGATTTCTCGACTTTCCCCGCGTCGCGTTCACGACGACGGTTCACGGCTACGAAGGCGCGGGACGAGGGTTCTCGGTTCGGTTCCGCGACCGACTCACCGAGAGCACCCACGAGGTGACCGACGTGAACATGGTCGAGCCCATCCGCTACGCGCCGGGCGACCCGGTGGAGGTGTGGGCGTTCCGCGCGCTCGCACTCGACGCCCGTCCAGCAGTCGACCCCCTCGTCGCGGACGCGACTCCCGAGACGGTCGAGTACCGAGAACTCGAACCGGACGACCTGCTCGAAGACGAGAATCTCCTCCGCGAGACGTTCGACCTGCTCGTCCTCGCCCACTATCGAACCGAACCAGCGGACCTCGCGCGTCTGCTAGACGCACCGAACGTCGACGTGCGGGCGCTCTGCCGTGGCGGTCACGTCGTCAGCGTCGTGCTGCTGGCTCGGGAAGGGAATCTCCCCGCGAGCGTGCGCGAGCACATGTACGACGGCGGACGCGTGAGAGGCAACATGCTCCCCGACGTTCTCACGACGCAACTGCGTGACTTCGACGCCGGGGCTCCGGAGGGACTGCGAGTCATGCGCATCGCCACCCACCACGCCGTGCGCTCGTCGGGGCTGGGGTCGCGCTTGCTCGGCGAGATTCGACGCGAGTTCTCAGACGTAGACTGGCTCGGCACGGGGTTCGGTGCGACCCCCGAACTGCTTCGGTTCTGGCGCGAGAACGGCTATCGAACCGTCCAGCTCTCGACCACACGCAACGACGCCAGCGGCGAGTACTCGGCGCTCATGCTCGACCCACTCAGTGACGCGGGCCGCGACCTGTACGACCGTCACACCCGGCACTTCGTAGGGCGAATCGCGTCGGTGCTCTCGGATGCTCTCCGCGATATGGAACCGGACGTGGTGCGGGAGGCGCTTCGGGCGACCGATTCCACCATCTCGCCGTCGCTCTCGGACTGGGAGTGGCGACTCGTCGCCGCCAGCGCCTACGGTCCGGGACAGTTCGACCACGCCCCCGAGCCCTTCCGGCGACTCGTCGTGAAACAGTTGGTCGATCCGGCCGAACCGGACCTGCTCTCCCCTCGACAGGGGCGCCTGCTGGTGCGGAAGGTGTTGCAAGCCTACCGGTGGCCGCAGGTAGCGGACGAACTCGGCTTCCACTCGACGGGCGAGGCCATGCGGGCGTTAGGCTCGGCCTTCCAGCCCCTCGTCGACCAGTACGGGAACGACGCGGCGCAGGAAGAAATCGAGCGGTACACCGATTAGGGGCGACGCCCAATGGTCGGACGATGGAGTGTGCCGAGGACGACTGCGACGACGAGGCGTCGGTGCGCCTGCATATCCCGTGGGCCGAGAATCGAGAGGTCTGTACCGGGCATGCACGGGTGCTGGTCCAGAAAGACGGTGTCGTGGCGGAACCGCTAGAGGACGTCGAGTGGAAGTAGCGAGTCCGGGCTTTTCGAATCGTTTGGCTTCTCACCCAGACGATTTCCGACTTTCCGGGACGACTTTCAACTTTCCAAGACGACGTTCCACCTTCTCAGACGACTTTTCGACTTCTCACACGGCCACGAGCGCAGAACTCGCCGCAATGGCTCGTTCTGCGCTCGACGGGGGAGAGTAGGGCGGTCTCCTGGCGGTTGAAGGGCGAACGAGCGGAGCGAGTGAGGGCTTCGTTTTGCCCTAGCAATAGTCTACGTGGAATCATTCGCTCACTGTAGGTTGTTCCGGGAGAATCATCGTATCAGTAGAGACGCTAGTGCTTCGTCAACCATAGATTGTTAAGAGACAATCTGTTAGAGAGGATATGGTAAACAAGGAGTATACGGTTGATCTTTCAGACGAGGAACGCACCGAGCTCGAATCGTTCGTCTC